>JAFEFK010000865.1 GCA_018240625.1 Pseudomonadota bacterium | reverse complement strand
AGTCGCAGCTACGCAACCTCGCGATCGTTCCGCGCGACAGCCAGGCTTCCTATCGTATCCGCAGCTATCTTGCTGCGCAGGTCAGCCGCGGCCGCAGCACCATCGCCTGGGTATGGGACGTCTACGATCGCGATCAGCACCGTGCGCTAAGGCTGAGCGGCGAGGAGCCCGGCGGCAAGGCGGGACGCGATGCCTGGGCTTCCGCCGACGATCTGGTGCTGCGGAAGATCGCACAGGCCGGACTGAGCGGGCTGAGCAGTATGGTCAACGGCGCGGCCCCGGCCGATGCGGAGCCAGCACCGGCGCCGGAGCTTCGCGGTCCTGCGGTCGCCAGCACGGACGATGTTCCCCAACCGTCCAACCCGAAGGTTGCCAGCGCGCTCGGTTTTGCCGCGCAATAAGCCGTTAGTTATGCCGGAAAACCGCAGGCGCGTATTGCCAGACTTGGCTACTCCTTGATAAACCGCCCCCGTCGGATCGGATGGTTCCTCGGGAGTCGAGATGTTGAACGTTGTATCCACCAAATCGCGGGGAGACGCGTCGATGTCGGCCAAAAACGGCTCCATCAAGCTGGTGGCCGGAAACTCCAACCCGGCGCTTGCCAAGGAAATCGCGGGCGTACTCGGGTTGTCCCTGACCAAGGCCAGCGTCCGGCGTTTCGCCGACATGGAAATCTTCGTCGAAATCCAGGAGAACGTGCGCGGCTCGGATGTGTTCATTGTTCAATCGACGTCGTTTCCCACCAACGACCATCTGATGGAACTGCTGATCATCACCGATGCACTGCGGCGCTCATCGGCGAGACGCATTACGGCGGTGATCCCATATTTCGGCTACGCGCGGCAGGACCGTCGTGCATCCGGCCGGACGCCGATCTCGGCCAAACTGGTCGCGAACCTGATCACCAATGCCGGTGTCGACCGGGTGATGACCCTCGACCTGCACGCCGGTCAGATCCAGGGTTTCTTCGATATCCCGACCGACAATCTCTATGCCTCACCGGTGATGGTGCGGGATATCAAGAGCCGCTTCGATCTCGCCAATCTCATGGTGGTGTCGCCCGACGTCGGCGGTGTGGCGCGCGCGCGCGGCCTCGCCAAGCGCATCAATGCACCGCTGGCGATCGTCGACAAGCGCCGCGAGCGCGCCGGTGAATCCGAAGTTATGAACGTGATCGGCGAGGTCGCGGGCTACACCTGCATCCTGATCGATGACATCGTCGATTCCGGCGGTACGCTGGTCAACGCCGCCGACGCGCTGCTCGCCAACGGCGCCAAGGACGTCTACGCCTATATCACCCACGGCGTGCTGTCCGGCGGCGCCGCAGCGCGCATCTCCGGCTCGAAGCTGAAAGAACTCGTCATTACCGACTCGATCCAGCCGACCGACGCCGTCAACAAGGCCGGCAACATCCGCCTGTTGTCGATCGCGGGGCTGATCGGCGAAGCGATCGGCCGCACCGCCTCCGAAGAGTCGGTGTCGAGCCTGTTCGATTGAGCCTTCCGCTCATCTAGGCACATCGCAAGAGCGCCTCTCCCTTGTGGGGAGGGTGGCACGTTGCGAGCATAGCGAGCAACGTGACGGGTGGGGGATGAGGCCACGAGCATCGCATTTCGACCCCCACCCCGGCGCTACGCGCCGACCCTCCCCACAAGGGGGAGGGATAAGACACTTCTACATGATCCCCGCCGCCACCTGCCCCCGCAGATTTTCGAGGCTGTAGAGCGTCCGCGCGCAAGCCTCCGCCACCTCGACACCCTTGATCGCAAAATGCTTGCGGAAGAATTCGAAGTGCGCGGCATGTTCGTGAAACTGCTGCGGCGTCAGCACCGCCGAGAATATGGGAACCTCGGTGCGCAGTTGCACGTCCATCAGCGCGTTGATGACGGCGCCGGCAACGAAATCGTGCCGGTAGATACCCCCATCGACCACAAGGCCCGCCGCGACGATCGCATTGTAGCGCCGCGTCTTGGCGAGAAGCTGCGCGTGCAGCGGAATCTCGAACGCGCCGGGCACCTCGAACAGATCGACATGCGCCGGTGAGATTCCGAGCGTTTCGACCTCGTTCAGAAACGCCACGCGCGCTTCCGCGACGATGTCGCGATGCCAGCAGGATTGGATGAAGGCAACCCGCGGTGGCCGCGCGAACCGGAACGGAGCGACGTCCCGCGGCGGATCGACGGCTTCAATGACGTTCTGAGCGTCGGGATGGTCTTGGCTTGGGGTAGGTTCTTGCAACATCTGATTCATGGCTTTCCTCTTTCAGGACCAGAATCAGGGCACACGGATCGAACCACCACGCACAAGGCATGGTTGTCGCGACCGTTCTCTTTCATCCGGACTATACCGTCGGCTTCGGAATCACACCGAATCTGCTGACCCTTCTTCCAGGAAAAATCCTGACAGAAGGCGCTCGCGGGCTTGGGCAATACGTATTCCGCAAAAGTGGAGACCGGTTTTGCGATCAGAATACGCGCAAAGATTACCCTTACCGCCGGTGGGGACTTTCACCCCGCCCTGAGAACATGACCGCCCGTCATGAGCGGCCGACGCAATTATGCCCAAGCGTGGCGACGCCAGCAAGCGCCGATCCCATGGGGAACACGCATCCCCGCCATGACGGCAGCGCGATGCCTGCTCGCGGGAAGGCACGACGCCGCCGGACTCGCGTTGCGCGAACAGAAATCGCGCGACTCGCACGACGCGAGTCCGATTCCGTTTTGTTCTCGGTGCGGCAACATTGCGGCGCGATCAGTTGTGGACGACACGCGCTTTGCCTGTGGACGGACTCCGGGTGGCGTTGCGCCGATTCCGCAAATCACATCACTTGATCCGCGCAGGACATGATCCTCATCCGATCCGCTTACACGGTGGATCGCGTTGGAGATCGAACTCCGCCGCGGCGCGCCAGGACAAGCGCCGTCCAATGCGTGCGTATCAACACAAGAAGAACAAGGGTCGAGACGGCATGTCGCTCCTCGAAGGCACTATTGATTCCCGGAACAGTCCACTCGCTGTGGTCGAGGACATCGCCGCTACCAACAACTGGGCGTTCGAGCGTTCGGGCGAAGATGAGATTACCATCGTTTCGAAAGGCGACTGGACCGACTATCAGCTCACTTTCACCTGGATGGGCGAAATCGAGGCCCTGCATCTTGCCTGCGCCTTCGACATGAAGATTCCGGCCCCGCGCCGCAACGAGGTTCAGCGCACCATCGCCGCGATCAACGAGCAATTGTGGATCGGCCACTTCGATATCTGGACCCAGACCGGCATGATCATGTACCGGCAGGCGCTGGTGCTGCCGGACGGCCTGATCGCGTCGAATGCGCAATGCGAAGCCATGCTGTCCGGCGCCATCCATGCCTGCGAGCGGTATTACCCGGCGCTGCAATTCGTGGTCTGGGCCGGCAAATCCGCCACCGAGGCGATGAGCGCAGCAATGTTCGACACCGAGGGCGAGGCGTAAGTCTACCCAACCTCGAACAGGTTGATCGTCGTCCCTGCGCACGCGGGGACCCATACTCCCGCCGCTGACGTTCTTGCAAAGCGCTTGTTGCAACCGTTCGCATCACTTAGAAACACCGGTGGCTATGGGTCTCCGCCTTCGTGGGGACGACGCAGGATTTTGTGATGACGTCGCCAACCAAGACGCTGGCTGATCTCTCCGGCACCGTTGTGCTTGCGGGTGCGGGAAAAATGGGCGGCGCGTTGCTGACCGGCTGCCTCGCGCGGGGACTTGATCCAAAGCATGTCGCCGTGATCGAACCGCATCCATCCGACGAGATCCGCGCGCTTGTTGCCAAAGGCATCCGTTTGAATCCCAGCGCGAAGGAGGCAGGCGCCATCGCAGCGCTCGTCGTCGCGGTCAAGCCGCAGACATTCCGTGAAGCCGTTCCGGCTCTGCGGCCCTTCATCGGCGGATCGACACTGGTGGTGTCGATCATGGCAGGCACAACGATCGCGGTGCTCGGCGATGTTTGCGGCGGCAGAACCGTCCGCGCCATGCCCAATACGCCGGCCGCGATCGGCCGCGGCATCACGGTCGCGGTCGCTGCGAAAAGTGTGAACGCGGAACAGCGCAGCATAGCCGACGCGCTGCTGCGCGCCACCGGAGCGGTGGAATGGGTAGATGACGAAACGCTGATGGATGCGGTCACGGCTGTTTCAGGATCGGGACCGGCCTACATCTTTCTGCTCGCCGAAGAGCTGGCGCGCGCCGGCGTCATCGCCGGCCTTCCCGCCGATCTCGCCGCGAAACTGGCGCGCGAAACCGTCGCCGGCTCCGGGGAGTTGCTGCATCGGTCGGATCTCGATGCCGCGACCCTGCGCCAGAACGTCACCTCGCCCGGCGGCACCACCGCGGCGGCGCTCGGCGTGCTGATGGGCGAGCACGGGTTGAAAGAGCTGATGACACGCGCGGTCGCGGCGGCAACTGAACGATCCAAAGAACTGGCGAAGTAACTTTCTGCGTCATTCCGGGACGACGCGCAGCGTCGGACCCGGAATCCCGAAATGATTTTCTTGTTGTGTCGAGATTTCGGGTTCGTGCGATCGGCGCGAACGCTTCGCGTTCGTCGCCTGCACGCCCCGGAAGGACGAATCCCTACACCGGCACGCGCACCGTCGCGCGCAGACCACCCATCGGACTGTCGCCAAGCGTGATGTCGCCGCCATGCGAGCGCGCGATGTCGCGAGCGATCGCGAGGCCCAGGCCGGTTCCACCCTCGTCCTGATTGCGCGCGTCGTCGAGCCGCAGGAAAGGCTTGAAGACTTCCTCACGCATGTCCATCGGAATGCCCGGACCATCGTCATCGATCGTCACCGTGAGCCAACGATGATCCCGGTGGCCGGCGATCGCGATCGCATCGGCATGCCGTGCAGCGTTGGAGACGAGATTGCCAAGACAGCGCTTGAATGATGCCGGCTTGACGGTGACGACTGGCAGTCCGTGAAACACCACCGTCGCGGCGTGACCGTTGCGCTCGGCGTCGCTGCGCAACTCTTCCAGCGCAAGCGCCATGTCGGTCGGCTGCGCCTGCTCGCCGCTATCGCCGCGCGCGAACGCGAGGTAGGCCTCGAGCATCCCGTGCATTTCATCGACATCCTTGCGCATGCCGTCGACTTCGGGACTGTCTCCGATCAGCGCCAGTTCCAGCTTGAAGCGGGTCAGGATGGTGCGCAGGTCGTGCGACACGCCGGCCAGCATCGCGGTGCGCTGTTCGATGCTGCGTTCGATGCGAATCTTCATTTCGATAAACGCCTGCGCCGCACGCCGTACCTCGCGCGCACCACGCGGACGGAAATTCTGCGCGTCGCGCCCCTTGCCGAAACTCTCGGCGGCATCCGCCAGCCGCAGGATCGGCCTGATCTGGTTGCGCAGGAACAGCACCGCAACGATCAGCAGGATCGTCGAAGTGCCGACCATCCAGAAAATGAAGATTTCCGAATTTGACGCATAGGCCGCGCTGCGCTGCGCGAACACCCGCATCACCGCATCGTCGAGCTGGATGCGGATCTCCACCAGACTGGAGCGGCCAACCGTATCGATCCAGAACGGCTTGCCAATCTGACGTCCGATCTGCACCGACAACGACTGATCGAGCAGCGAGAAGAACGGCTTTGGCCCTGGCGGGGGCATATCGCCGGGCGGCAGGAAATCAACCACCAGTCCAAGCCGCTGTTGCGCGATGCGCCGGATTGTCGCGCGCTCCTTGTCCTGCGGGTATTCCTTGTAGACGTCGATCAGCGAGGCGATGTCCTGCACCACCGATTGCGACAATCGCCGCGTCACCGTGTTCCAGTGCCGCTCCATGAACACGAACGCGACCACCGATTGCAGCACCACCATCGGCACGATCATGATCAGCAACGCGCGGGCATAGAGTCCCTTCGGCATCCAGTTCTTGAACGCCCGTCCCATCCAGCCGTTGGCCGCGGAGACGCGCCGCGACGCAGTGCGGATCAGCGTCAGACCGGTATCGAGCGTACTCATGAAATCAACGTCATTCCGGGGCGGACGCGCATCTTTGCGCGGGCGAACCCGGAATCTCCTCGATGATGACCACGACCAGATTCCGGATATGCGCTGCAAGAGCGCGCATTCCGGAATGACGAGAGTGCTGTGTCGAGCGTGCTCATGACGCGGAGCTCAAGGCGCTGCGACCAGGCGATAACCGATGCCGCGCACCGCCTGGAGGAACAAGGGATTGGCCGGATCGCGCTCGATCTTCCGCCGCAGCCGGTTGATCTGCACATCGACGGCACGCTCGTTCACGGTGTCGCCGCCGGTCAACGCGCCGCGGGGGACCGTTTCGCCGGGTGCCGCGGCGAGGATGCGCAGCATCTCGCGCTCGCGATCGGTGAGATGAATGACATCGTCGCCCTGCCGCAATTCGCCGCGCTCCAGATGATAAATGTAGGGCCCGAACGCAACCGACTCGGTTTGAACGACGGGCGGCGGCGCGCTTCGCTTGAGGATATTGCCGATCCGCAGCACCAGTTCGCGCGGCTCGAACGGCTTGGCGACGTAATCGTCGGCGCCGATCTGCAGTCCTTCGATGCGCGCATCGGCCTCGTGGCGTGCCGTCAGCATGATGATCGGCACTGCGGACGAGGTGCGGATGAAGCGGGCGAGATCGAAGCCGGTTTCACCGGGCATCATGACGTCCAGGATCAACAGGTCGAAGTGCAGCCCGAGCAATTTCGAGCGCGCATCCTTGGCACTCATGGCGGTGGTGACGCGATACCCCTCGCCCGCGAGAAAGCGCGACAGCAGATCGCGGATACGCCGGTCGTCGTCGACCAGCAGCAGATGCGGGGCATCGTCGGCTGGCTTCACGGAGGACCGTGCGACTGTCGCTGTCTGCGCCATCGTCATTCCTTCGCCGTTTTGCCGCCGGCCCGCAGGATCGTCTCCAGCACCTTGTCGGGATCGTCGTGGTCGATCATCCCGAGCAGAAACCGCCGCACCGCTTCCACGCCCGCCGGATCGAGTCCTTGCAGGGCGCGCACGATGCGGTCGGTCTGCAAGCCGGCCAGTTTCGCCACCAGCGCCTCGCCCTTTGCGGTGGCGAAAAGAAGGCGCTGCCGCCGGTCGGCGTGGCCGGCCTTTTGCACGATATACCCCTCATCGAGGAGTTGCTTGAGCACCCGGCTAAGCGACTGCTTGGTGATCCGCAGCACGTCCAGCAAATCGGCGACCTTGAGCCCGGGATATCGATGAACGAAATGCATCACCCGATGATGCGCGCGGCCGAAGCCGAATTCTTCCAGCACATGATCGGGATCGCCGACGAAATCACGATAGGCGAAAAATAAGAGTTCGATGATGTCCCAGCGCATCGCTGCCGGCCGTCCGGCAGACGCCTCCGCATTGGCCTTGGCGATAGCGGTCGATGGGACTGAGAAATTTATGTCAGTCATATTGACGTATCTTGGTTTCAATGTTACAAGACTGCCATTCACGACGAAATATTATATCTCTTCGTCTGGAGCCGTACCGAATACGGCCCGATAATCGCGCAGCGAGGCCGAAGCGGCCACGAATTCTTTCGTCGGTGCGATTGTCGAGCGGCATTTCGGCAAACATACTGGACTTCATGCCTTCCGCCAAAGCGGAAACCGGCCCTCGGGCCGGCGGGTCGGGGTCCAAGTCTAAACCAACCAGCCCGCCGCCGCGTGGACTGCACCAAAAGCCGGGAGAAGACCCAATGGGGATTTCGGGAGTTTCGTTCGATAAAGTCGATGGCGCGACGTGGCTGAAATTCGACGTCCAGCCGACGGCAAATCCCACTCCCGCAACCGCGCGCGCGGCAAAACTCGCGGACCCAGGCTTCGGCCGGGTTTTCACCGATCACATGGCGATCGTTCGCTACAACCAGACCAAGGGCTGGCATGACGCACGCGTCGAATCCCGCGCGAATTTCCCGCTCGATCCGGCGCTGGCCGTGCTGCATTACGCGCAGGAAATTTTCGAAGGCCTCAAGGCCTACACGCGCGGCGACGGCGGCGTGAACCTGTTTCGTCCCGATGCCAATGCCAAGCGGTTTCGGAATTCAGCCGATCGCATGGCGATGGCGCCGCTGCCCGAGCCTGTCTTCATCGAAGCGGTCGAGCAGCTTGTGCGTATCGATCGCGACTGGATTCCCGGCGGCGAAGGCAGCCTCTATCTGCGGCCGTTCATGATCGCGAGCGAGGTGTTCCTCGGCGTGAAGCCGTCCTCGGAATACATCTTCGCCGTCATCGCCTCGCCGGTCGGCTCCTATTTCAAGGGCGGACCTGCGCCCGTGTCGATCTGGGTGTCGGAGAACTACACACGCGCCGCGATCGGCGGCACCGGCGCCGTCAAATGCGGCGGCAACTACGCCGCAAGCCTGCGCGCGCAGGCCGAGGGCAGCGATCATGGCTGCGATCAGGTGGTTTTCCTCGATGCGGTCGAGCGCCGCTACGTCGAGGAACTTGGCGGCATGAACATCTTCTTTGTGTTCGACGATGGTTCGCTCTCGACGCCGCCGCTCGGCACGATCCTGCCCGGCATCACCCGAGATTCCATCATCACGCTCGCAAAAGATTCCGGCATGCGTGTGCGCGAGGAAGCCTATACCATCGACCAGTGGCGCGCCGACGCCGCCAGCGGAAAGCTGAAAGAGGCCTTCGCCTGCGGCACGGCAGCCGTCATCTCGCCGATCGGCAAGGTGTGTTCCGCGAGCGGCGATTTTCTTATCAGCGGCGGCGCCGCCGGGCCCGTCGCGATGGGAATGCGCAAGAAGCTGATCGACATCCAGTACGGCCGCGCGCCCGATCCGCACAATTGGATCAGAAAGGTGTTGTGACAGGCGCGAGGCTTTACCCTCTCCCCTTGTGGGAGAGGGTGGCGAAGTTGAGCGAAGCGAAACAGAGCCGGGTGAGGGGATTACCTGCTTTGCCGAGACCCCTCACCCGCCCTCACTTCGTTCGGGCACCCTCTCACACAGGGGGAGAGGGAAAAAAAATCTATAGCGCATCCGGCTCGATCCAGAACACCTCGCCCTCCGACTCCTCGGTCTCGAGCCAGAGAAAGCTCGCGCGCGGATAGGCCTTTTCAAGCGCCGGCTTGCAGCGGCCGACCTCGCATAACAGCCCGCCGCCGGGAGCCAGATGCGTCTTGGCGCCGTCGATGATCTGCCGCACCAGATCTATGCCGTCGGCGCCGCCATCGAACGCCATCCTCGGCTCCGCAAGGCACTCGCGCGGCAGCGACGCCATGCCGTGCGCGTCGACATACGGAGGATTCGAAATGATGAGATCGTATCGTTTGCCCTCGACCGCGCCGAACAGGTCGCCCTGCGCCAGCGCGATCCGGTCCGTCAGCCCGTGCTCGCGCACGTTACGCGCCGCAACATCGAGCGCATCCGCCGAAAGATCAGCCGCGTCCACCGTCGCATTCGGAAACGCACGCGCCGCCAGAATGGCAAGACATCCCGAGCCAGTGCAGAGATCGAGCACGCGCGTCACCGTCGCCGGATCGCGCAGGCGCAAGATATCATCGCCGCCGAAGTGCGACTCGAGAATCTCGCCGATGAACGAGCGCGGCACGATCACGCGTTCATCGACATAGAAAGGCAGCCCGCGCATATACATCCTGTTGACGAGGTAGGCCGCGGGCTTGCGGGTTTCGATGCGCTGCTCGATCCAGCGAAGGATGCGCTGGCCTGCCGCCTTCGGCACGCGGCGCGCAGCCTTCGGCTCGACCTCGTCCGGATGCAGGTGCATCGCTTCGCCGACCAGAAACGCCGCCTCGGCAACTGGATCGGTGGTGCCGTGCGCGAAGGCGACGCGCGCGCGCTTGAGCCGCGCAGCGCCAAAGCGGACGTAGTCGAAAATCGTCACGAGTTCAGGTGCGGTGGCCTTGGCGGCAAGCGATTGCTGTTTGGGAGTTTTGGCCGCGCGACGCGTCGCCGGGCGCTTCTTCGTGGAAGTCCGGCCCGCGGTTTTCGACTGTCCGGCGCGCGCGGCTTTTTTCGACATCAGGATTTCGTCCAGCGCGCCGCGGCCACATCGTCTTGATGGGTCGCATCGACCCAGTTGCCGCCCGCCGCATTTTCCTCACGCTTCCAGAAGGGCGCGTGGGTCTTGAGGTAGTCCATCAGAAACTCCGCAGCCTGGAACGCGGCCTCGCGATGCGACGATGCTGTGACAACGAGAACAATGTTTTCGCCCGGCACGATGCGGCCGAAACGATGGATGATGGTCAGGCCCGTCAGCGGCCAGCGCGCCAGCGCTTCCTCGGCGTGGCGCGCAATTTCCGCTTCCGCCATCCCGGGATAATGTTCGAGTGTCAGCGCCGCGATCGCATCGCCGCCCGCACCTCCACCCACGTCGCTTCTGCAAATTCCGCTAAAACTTACGACAGCGCCAACATCGGTGCGCCCGCGCGACAGGCCAGCGATCTCGCTCGCGACATCGAAGTCGGCTTCCTGAAGGCGGATGGTGACGGGAGCGGTCATGGGCCTCTGGAGCGCTTCGGCTCGGC
>JAFEFK010000864.1 GCA_018240625.1 Pseudomonadota bacterium | reverse complement strand
TCATAGGCCTTCACGAGTTCGAGGCCGGGCTTCTTGGTCAGCGCGCTGTCCGGCTGATCCTCTGGATCCATCACCGGGCCCGACGCCATCAGCACGCCCTCCGCGGCCTTACCGGCGATGCGGATGAAATCCATGCTGGCGGCGCCGTGGGTCTGGTAGATCAGGCCCTTGTATCCGCGATTGCGCAGTTCGGTCTGCGGGAGCGCCGCGGCGGTGCCTGAGGCCCCGACGAGGATGGCATCCGGATTGGCGGCGACCAGCTTGAGCACCTGGCCGGTAACCGACGTGTCGGGCCGCGCAAAGCGCTCCTCATCGGTGATCTTCAGGCCGAGCTCGCCGCCCTGCTTCTTGAGGTCGTTGAACCAGAGATCGCCATAGGAGTCGGAATAGCCGATATAGCCGACGGTCTTCACGTTGTGTGCCTTCATGTGTTCGTACAGCACCTTACCCATGATCGGGATCGGCTGCGGCATCGACACCGACCACTTGGCGCGCTCAGGCGTGATCGGGAACGGCGCAAGGCCGATATGCGGCACATGCGCTTCGTTGGCGACGTTTGACACCGCAACCGTCGGCGGCGTCGTCGAAGACCCCATGATGACGTCCGCCTTGGACTCCGTCACGAAGCGCCGCGCATTGGTGGTGGCGTTGGTCGGATCGCCGCCATCGTCGAGCACGATGACCTTCAGCGGCACACCGCCGATCTCCTTCGGCACGAACTCGAGCGCGTTGCGCTCGGGAATGCCGAGGGCCGCGGCTGGTCCCGTCGTGGTGATGGTGATGCCGATGGTGATTTCGCTGGTTTGCGCGGCGGCGGGTACAGCCAGCGCCGGCAGAGCCAGCGACAGCGCGGCGACCGCGACGGATAGACTTAGTCTGTTCATTCATTCCTCCCGTTTGACGTTGTTTTTACTGATAGTTTCTGGATGCCTTCAGGTCAGCCCCTTCTTTAGGTCATGCCCGCAGCCGAGTCAGCCCCGGCGGCCGGGTCAGCCGCGTTTGAATCTCGCGATGATCTCCTCCGGCACAGGCGCAGATTTCAGCCGTCCGGGGTCGTCGGGATGACGCCCGACCAGCACGCGAGTTTCGAACGCTTCGATCGCCAGCGCATCGCCCTTGAGCACGCGATGGGTCACGTCAAAACTCGATCGTCGCCAGCTCTCCACCCGGCTTTCGATGGCGATCCAATCGCCGTGGGTTGAGGCGATATGGAATTTCGCGCGGGTATCCACCATGGGGATGCCGACCAGCCCGTACTTCCTGACGATGTCCTGCTTGGAGAAGCCTGCCGCCTCGAACATGATCGAGGTGCTATCGTCGAACATCTCGAAGTAGCGCGGGTAATAGACGATGTTGGCGGGGTCGCAATCGCCCCACTGAATCTGGACATCCCGGCGGTGAACGAACATGGCTTCGGCACCTTTCAGATTGGAACGCCGCATCGCAACGGTACGAACCTGCCCCCTCTCCCATGGGGAGAGGGTTGGGGTAAGGGGTACGAGCTACCGTGAGTCCGTAACCCCTCACCCGGATCGCTAAAGCGATCCGACCTCTCCCTATGGGAGAGGTAACCACCGTCGATCCACCTCTACCAACCATAGTTACTTCGGCGCCATGCGCAGCGAGGCATCCAGCCGCACGACTTCGCCGTTGAGATAGGGATTGTCGATCATGTGCATCGCCAGCGAGGCATATTCGTCGGGCGAGCCGAGCCGGTGCGGAAACGGAATCGCGCTGGCGAGGCTGTCCTGCGCCGCCTGCGGCAACGCGCCGAGCAGCGGCGTCAGGAACAGTCCGGGCGCGATGGTCAGCACGCGGATGCCGAACTGAGCGAGTTCGCGCGCGATCGGCAAGGTCATGCCGACGATGCCGCCCTTGGAGGCCGAATAGGCCGCCTGCCCGATCTGGCCGTCATAGGCCGCGACCGAGGCGGTGTTGATGACGACGCCACGCTCGCCGCCCGCCAAAGGCTCGAGCTTCGACATCTCGGTGGCCGCAAGCCGCAGCATGTTGAAGGTGCCGATCAGATTGACGCTGATGACCTTGTTGAAATCCGAAAGCGCGTGCGGTCCTTCGCGGCCGACGACGCGTTTCGCAACGCCGATGCCCGCACAGTTGACCAGCACCCGCGCCGGACCATGCGCCTTGGCCGCCGCGACGATTGCGGCTTCGCCCGAAGCCGCATCGGCCACGTCGCAGGTCACGGCGACGCCGCCGATTTCCTTGGCCAATTCCGCCGCCAGCTTGGCGTTGAGATCGCATACCGCGACCTTGGCGCCTTGCGCGGCAAGTTTTCGCGCGGTGGCCGCGCCGAGACCCGATGCACCGCCGGTAACGATAGCTGCCTGATCTTTCAATTGCATGATATTCTCCTGAACCGATTTTAATTTACTTGAGTGCGATGACGTTGTCCGATGGCGTCGTTGCGTAGAGTTTCTCAATCACCTCAGCGCGATGCTCAAGCACTGCGCGCTGGTTGACCGATCCCTTGTCGGTGACCTCGCCGAGGTCAATCGACAGCGGTGTGTCGAGCAGCACGGCCCGCGCAATCCGCGTCGACGATCCGGTGGAGCCGGCGGCGAACTTCGCCAGCCGCTCACAAAACGCCTGCCGGACTTTCGGGTCCGACGCGGCGGTCTTGAGATCGTCGGCGGCGAGCGTCGGATTGATCATGCGGCAACCATCGAGGTCGAGAATGACCAGCGCCGACAACTCGTCGCGATTGATTCCTGCGATGACCACATCGCGCACCAGCGGCGCGCAGGCGGCGACAAAGCGCGCCCGCAGCGGCCCGACACTGACCCAGGTGCCGCTGGCGAGCTTGAAATCCTCGGAGATGCGGCCGTCGAAATCGAAGCCGGCATCGAAGTCGGCGGCGTCGGCCGGTTTCAGCGCGTCGCCGAACTTGTAGAAACCTTCTTCGTCGAACGCCTTCGCGGTCAATTCGGGCTGCCGCCAGTAGCCGGGCGTGACGTTCGGCCCCCTGGCGCGCACTTCAATCTTGCCCTCGCTCGGAACCAGTTTGGCGTCGTTGCCCAGCACCGGCAACCCGACGTGGCCGGATCGGCTAGTGCGCGGATTGACCGACATGAAGAACGGCGCGGTCTCGGTAGCCCCGAGACCGGTCAGCATGGAAACGCGGACGCCGGTCTCCTGCGCCGACAGTTCGTCGAGACTGTTCCAGACGTAAGGCGACAGCGCCGCGCCCGAGAAGAACATGGCATGAAGGCGGCTGAAGAATGTTTTGCGCAAGCCGGCGTCATCGCGCAGATACGGCAGCAGCGACTCGTAGCCCTTCGGCACGTTGAAATAGACGGTCGGCGCGATCTCTCGCAAATTTTGCACGGTCTGGCCGATCCCCGCAGGCGTCGGCTTGCCTTCGTCGAGATACATCGAGCCGCCGTTGTAGAGCGTCAGCCCGATGTTGTGGTTGCCGCCAAAGGTGTGATTCCACGGCAGCCAGTCGATGATGACCGGCGGCTCGTCCTTGAGGAAGGCCAGTGTCTCCCGGATCATCACCTGATTGGCGCAGATCATCCGCTGGGTGTTGATGACGGCCTTGGGATTGCCGGTCGAGCCCGATGTCAGCAGGAATTTCGCGATGGTATCAGGGCCAATGGCATCGTGCGCGGAATCGAGACCGGCGCTCTCGGGCGTCGCGAAAAGTTCGGCCAGCGGCGTGACGCGGCGTCCTGGTACCTCGCCGCGCGTTGCGACGATCTCGATACTGTCAGGCACGTTAGCGCGCAACGCATCCGCGAACGCTGTCGCGTCATCGGCGAACACAAGGCCGGGCGTCAACAGCTTCATCAGGAAGGCTAGCTTGCCGTAGTCTTTCGACACCAGCGAATAGGCCGGCGACACCGGGCAGAACGGAATGCCTGCGTAGAGTGCGCCAAAAATCATCAATGCATGGTCGATGGAATTACCCGACAGGATCACGATGGGCTTCTCAGCGGACAACCCGCGCGTCAGCAGCGCCGAGGCGGTAGCGCGACTTGACGCCAAAAGCTGCGCATAGGTCAGTTCGCGCCAGCCGCCGTCGGCCTTGCGCTCGGCCATGAATACACGATTGGGTTCGGCGTCGGCCCAGTGATGCAGCCGGTCGGTGATGCGCACCGGATAATCGCCGAGCGACGCCTTCGGGCGCAGGTAGATCGTGCCGTCGGGGCGGCGCTCCACTGTGACGGCGGGATTGCCGAACGAAATCGGACGCAGCGGAGCAACCATCTCCGCACCCGCCGTTTCGCTGTTCATCGCCCCCGGAGCACTCATGCCGTTCAAGCCCTGCCGTGTGAGTCCTGTCGCTCAAGTTCTGCAGATCAAATCCCGCTTGCGTCAGACGGGTTTGACTTTCGCCGTCTTGCGATCGAGAAAAGCACGAATCCGCGCCTTGGCTTCCTTGTCACTCTGCGCCACCGTCGCCATCAGCGATTCCATCAGCAGACCGGTTTGCGGATTGGCTTCCGCGATCATCGGCAACGCCTGCAGGACCGCGAAATTCGTCAGCGGCGCATTTTTTGAGATGCGTTCGGCCAATTCCATCGCCTTGGCCAGCGCGCCACCCTCTTCGGTCAGATACTGCGTAAAACCATAGGACGCGCCCTCGTTCGCCGAGTAAACCCGGCCGGTCAGCATCATGTCGGTCATGCGAGAGACGCCGATCAGGCGCGGCAGACGCACCGATCCGCCGCCGCCGACGAAGATGCCGCGCTGACCTTCCGGCAATGCGAAGTAAGCCGAGGGTTCGGCGACACGGATATGCGCGGCGCAGGCGAGTTCGAGACCGCCGCCGATCACCGCGCCCTTCAGCACCGCGATCACAGGCACACGGCTGTATTGAATGCGATCGAACACCCGGTGCCACATCTGGGAGTGGATCAAGCCGCCGGTGGCATCATGATCAGTCAGTTCTGAGAGGTCGAGCCCGGACGAAAAATGATCGCCGATGCCATGGATCACCACCGCGCCGATGTCGTCCGAAAGGTTTGAAAAGCACTCGCCGATGGCGAGAATAATGCCGTCGTTCAGCGCGTTACGCTTGGCCGGACGGTTGAGGCCCACCGTGAGCACGGCCCCTACTGTCTCGATTTTGAGCAGCCCCGAAGAGGCCGCAGCAGCGGCAAGCACGGCGTTTCCCATAGCGATTTTGCGTCCTGTATAGAATAATTATGTTCTATAACGAATGAGCCGGGAGTCAATGGGGCGGTCTCGTCCGCATTCAGGATCGAAATGCCAAACCGTCACCCTGAGGTGGCCATGTCCTGAAGGCGCCATATCCTGAAGTGGCCATGTGTGAGCCTCGAAGGGCCGTTGTTCGGGCTCGGCGCCAAGCTTCGGGATGACAGAAACGCCTCGCGTTGCGGCTACAGCACCTGATGGACATCGATAATGACGCGTTCGGCATGGCGCGCCGCAGAACCCACGAACAGGTTTTCCATCAGCCAGCTATATCGGGGATGGCCGGTCTCAAACCGCGGCACAGTGCGGAAGTAGATCAGTTTTGGATCGACCGGCTCGCCCTTCTTGAGCCGTTGCATCAGCTCAGCCGGCCCGAACCGGATTCCCCTGTTTTCGACATAGACCACCGCGCCGTCATCGAGTTCGACCGCGTACTTCGCTTCCAGCTCGATCAGTTCGTTGGGGCGGATGATCTGAAAATCGGCGCCGGAGGGCAGAACCTTGCCGTTGATACCCTCGCCGCGCACCTCGCCGCCGATTACCGGAATGACGCGGCGCACGCCGCTGCCGGTCTCGCCGGCGGTGAGCACCGGGCCGATCAGCGCCGTGATGGTGAAGACGTATTTGGTTTGAAGCGAGGGTGTCATAGCAAGAACCTTTGCATTTGAACGCGGATTTTGCCGGCGAGAATTCCTTATTCCCTTCCCCCTTGTGGGGGAGGGTCAGGGAGGGGGGTCGATAACGGAATCAACCTAGCGATCAATACCCCCTCTCCACCTCTCCCCCACAAGGGGGAGAGAGCTGTCAGCAAGCGTTTACGGCGTTTTCGTATTCATGGCGCTACCCCACCATGTGCATCGGCAACCATGTTGCCAACAAAGGAAACACAATCAGGATGGTCAGCCGGATCAGGTCGGTCGCCACGAAGGGGAGTACCCCGGCGAAGATCGTGGACATGCTGACGTCCTTGATGACGCTCTTGATGACAAACACGTTCATGCCGACCGGCGGATGGATCAATCCCAGTTCGACCGTCATCACGATGATGATGCCGAACCAGATCGGATCGAAGCCCAGCGCTGTGACCACCGGAAACACGATCGGCACGGTCAGGATGATCATCGCCATGGCGTCCATCAGGCAGCCCAGCACCAGATACATCATCAGGATCAGCGCCAGCACGCCGTAGCGGCCGATGCCGAGGCCAGTGAGGAATTCGGTGACGTGCTGCGGCGTCTGGGTGATGGTCAGGAAATAGCCGAAGCACAGCGCGCCGATCAGCACGGTGAACACCGCGGCCGACGTGCGCGTCGCCTGCAACAGCGCTTCGAGAATGCCGTCGCGCGTGAGCTTGCCGCGCAGGATGCCGATGACGAACGCACCGACCGCGCCGACCGCGCCCGCTTCGGTCGGAATAAAGAAGCCGCCATAAAGACCGCCGATGACGAACAGAAACAGGGCCAGCGGCGACCACACGTCGCGCAGCGCCGTTATGCGCTCGCGCCAAGAACTGCGCGGACCGGCAGGCAGAAAGCCCGGCCGTGCCACGCCGATGATGCCGATGGTGGTCATGTGCATGACGATCGCCAGCAATCCCGGCACGATGCCGGCGATGAAGAGCTTGCCGATATCCTGCTGGGTGATGATGCCATAGACCACCAGCACGGTGGACGGCGGCAGCATCGCGCCGAGTGTGCCGCCAACCGCGATAACGCCGGTGGAAAACGACTGCGGATAACCGAACCGCCGCATTTCCGGATAGGCCACCGCCGAGAAGGTCGCAGCGGTCGCAACCGACGATCCGGAGATTGCCGCGAAGCCGCCGCACGCGCCGATCGTGGCGATGCCGAGGCCGCCTTTCCAATGGCCGACAAAGGTATTGGCGGCGCGAAACAGTTCGCGGCTGATGCCGGACACCGACACGAACGCGCCCATCAGCAGAAACATCGGGATCACGCCGAAGGAATAATCCGTCACGGTGCGCATCACGGTCTGCGCCACCAGCTTCAGCGCAGGCTCGAGGCCGGTGAGATAGCCGAAGCCGGTTACGCCGACGAGACCCATCGCCATGCCAACCGGCACCCGCAGCAGCATCAGCGCGAACAGGCTAATGAAGCCGATCAGGGCAACGGCTTCGTTGCTCAGTTCCATGATCGCCTACTCCGCGGTTTTGATTTTCGGATCATGCATCAGATCCGGATAGAAGATCAGGCGATAGGTGCGGATCGCGATCAGCAGCACGGCGGAGACATCGCCGATCCACGCCACCGCGTAGAACGGCCAGATCGGCAGTTGCAGGTCCATTGTCAGAACATGATCGGCGCGTGTGGTGATGACCTTGTCCAGCAGCGTGTAGGTCTGCACCGTCACCACGAACAGCAGCACCAGCGTCGCGAACACGTCGATCCAGCGCTGATGTTTTGGCGAGGCATTGGCCCAGATCAGATCGACGGTGATGTGGGTCCCGCGATAGCTGGTCGCGGCGATGCCCCAGAAGATCAGGATGCCGAGCAGGAACTGGCCGATGTTGTAGTAATCCGGAATCGTCACCGAAAAGAATTTCCGCATGAACACGGCGACAAAGGTATTCAGCGCGACGACACCGACGAAGAACGCGGCTACCCATTCGATCGAATCGATGAAGCGGTCCATGAAATTCTTGTGGACCGGTTCGGGTGGCCCGGTGAGGACGCCGTCAGAACTGACTTCGAGTGGACTGGTGGTCATGGATGTCTCACGTCCCGAGGAATCACCGTCACCCAGAGGCGACCGCGAAGCGGCCCTCGAAGGGCGACGGTGCCAATCGATCCTTCGAGGCTCGCTGCGCGAGCACCTCAGGATGACGCCGTTTGCTTGGGCACCTCTCCCCGCAAGAACGGCGAGAGGTGGAGAAAGGAGAGAAACTACAACCCCGCGTCGAACTTCTTGATCGCGGCCTGCAGGTCGGCATCGACCTTGGCAGGATCGCCGCCCGCCTTCTTGACGTCGGCAGCCCAGCTATCGTGCAGCGGCTTCGCCGCGGCCTTCCACTGCGCGAGCTGTTCTGGCGTCAGCTTGTAGACTTCGTGGTCGGACAACGCCTTCATCTTGGCCCGGCCGTCGAACTCGAACTGGCTCCAGGGGTCGGTGACCTTGGAGGCCCATTCCGGCGTGCAGTGGTCGTCGATGACCTTCTTCTGTGCAGGCGACAGCGAGTTATAGGTCTTCAGATTCATGTTGTAAGTGAACACCGTCGTATAAAGCGGCACATCCATCGCGTACTTGATCGCCTTGTCGATGCCGAACAGGAACATCGATCCCCACGGGAAGGTGATCTCGTCGGCGACGCCGCGTTCGATGGCGTCGCGCGCTTCCGGCGCCGAGGCCTGCACATTGGTGCCGCCGAACATCTTCACCATTTCACCGATGGTCGACTGCGCCGGCCGCACCTTCAGACCCTTGAGGTCCTCGGGCACAAGAACTTTCTTCTTCCCGAACAACGCGCCGGGATCGTGGATGAACGCGAAGCACAGATGCGTGTCCTTCATCTCGGTCGGCGCGTACTTGTGATACCATTCGTTCAGCGCCAGCGTGCCTTTCTTGCCGTCGCTGAACAGGAACGGAAGCTGGCCCGCGGCCGCGATCGGGAAACGTCCCGGCTGATAGCCTGGATTGACGTAGGTGATGTCAGCAATGCCGTCCCGCGCCATGTCGTAATGGTCGAAGGCCTTGCCAAGCTGCTGCGACGGAAACACCGTCATCTTGATGGTGCCGCCCGATGCCTTCTCGATGTCGGCGGCCCAGGCCTGCGTGGCCGGCACCAGCGGATGCGCCGGCGGCACCCACAGCGACACTTTCATGTTGACGGTCTTGTCCTGCGCGAGCGCGGGCGTGACGCTGGCCGCGATGAGCAATGCCAGAATTGTTTTCTTCATGGACGTTCTCCCTGTGATTTCGAAGGCGGGTTCTGCTGCCCGATGTTGTTACTTAACATGTTATATAATTGGCGAAGCATTGCAAGCACCGACGAAAGGCGCATGCGGCGCGCATGTTTGATTTCACTGGATGAACCGCGCCGGTCATCCATCCTTGCAGATTTAGTTATTCCATATAATCATTGCCCGGAAAAGTCGATGCATCGAACGATGTAGAACGTCCGGGTACCGGATCGGGAGGCAAGTGTTGCGGACACAGGTCGCGATTATCGGCGCGGGCCCGGCGGGTTTGTTGCTGGGCCAGTTGCTGCATCTCTATGGCATCGAGACCGTCATTCTCGAACGCAAGGATCCGGATTACGTGCTGGCGCGGATTCGCGCCGGCCTGCTCGAACAGGGCACCGTGAATCTGATGGAGGAAGTCGGCGTTGCCGCGCGCCTGCATCGCGAAGGCCTCGTGCACGACGGTATCGAGCTCGCATTCGGCGGCGCGCGTCATCGCATCGATATGAAGAAGGCGACCGGCGGCAAGACCGTTACCATCTACGGGCAGACCGAAGTCACCCGAGACCTGATGGATGCGCGCGCAGCGGCCGGCCTCACCACCGTCTACGAGGCCGACGAGGTCACGCCCCGCGACTTCGACACCGATCACCCGCGCGTCAGCTATCGCAAAGACGGCGTCACCCACGAGATCGCATGCGACTTCATCGCCGGCTGCGACGGTTTTCACGGCATCAGCCGCGAGAGCGTTCCGGCGTCCGCGATCCAGACCTTTGACCGGATTTATCCGTTCGGCTGGCTCGGCATTCTTTCGGAAACGCCGCCGGTCTCGCCCGAATTGATCTACTCCCGCCATGAACGCGGTTTTGCGCTGTGCACGATGCGCTCCACCCACCGCAGCCGTTACTATCTGCAATGCAGTCTCGACGATCACGTCGACAACTGGTCCGACGACAGGTTCTGGGATGAGTTGAAGCGGCGGCTGGACCAGGAGGCGGTGGACAACCTCGTCATCGGCCCCTCGATCGAAAAAAGCATCGCGCCGCTGCGCAGTTTCGTCGCCGAGCCGATGCGGTTCGGGCGGATGTTTTTGGCCGGCGACGCCGCGCATATCGTACCGCCGACCGGCGCCAAGGGCCTCAACCTCGCAGCCAGCGACGTCCATTTTCTATCGCAAGCGTTGCGCGAATTCTATGGCGAAAAATCATCCGCCGGCATCGACGCCTATTCGGCAAAAGCGCTGGCGCGGGTCTGGAAGGCCGAACGCTTCTCGTGGTGGATGACCTCGATGCTGCACCTGTTTCCCGACACCGATGATTTCACGGCACGCATCCAGCTCGCCGAACTGAATTATCTGGTGACCTCGCAGGCCGCGACCACATCCTTGTCGGAAAACTATACCGGCCTGCCCTACTGACGCGCGCCTGTTTGAAACATCCTCTGTAGCTCCGCTTCAAACATTGTTGGCGTGGATTCGCGCGGGATTTTCTGCGTTGATGACGGCATCGATTGACAAGCCGCGAGCAACGCATGACTCAGCAAAAAATTCCGGACGGCTTTGAGCGCCAGAGCGCGCCTAGCCCGCTGACCGCCCCCTGGGAACCGATCTATTCGAAGACCACCGACGATGCGATCATTCTTGGGCTGTGGCTCGACACGCCGCACACCAATCGTAGGGGATTCGCCCATGGCGGGTTGATCGCGGCACTGACCGACAAAGCGATGGGCCATAGCTGCGGCCACAAGCTGCGCGGCACGCATTCGCTGGTGACGGTCAGCATGTCTATCGACTTCATCGGCAGCGGTCAAGTCGGCCAGTGGATCACGGTCGAGACCGATGTCATCAAGACCGGCAGGACGCTCTGCTTCGCGCAATGCGTGGTGAGAGCCGACGGTGACGTTATAGCGCGCGCCAATGCAACGTTCCGGGTTGTGAAGAAGGCGGCATGAGCAGTTTATCAGACTTCGCCCGCAGATGTTCTGGCGCGCCATCGAAGAAATGCGCTGGTACCTTGTCGAAATTCTCGCAGATGGTCCAGCGCGCGCCGACAAGCGCCCAATAGACATGGCTCTCGATATGCGCGCGGATGAACGCGGTTTCAAAGGCCGAACTGGCCGGTGCCGCCGTTCTGCGCTAAACCCTCGGCATGACACCAAGGACCGTGACTGCCGACGCCAGCGACCTCTGCCAGTCCTGCGGCGCATGCTGTTCGTATTCGAGCAACTGGCCACGATTCACTGTCGAAGACGATGCCGCGCTCGATCTGATCCCCGCGAAATTCGTCAACGACAGACTGTCCGGCATGCGCTGCGACGGCGAACGATGCTCGGCTCTATCCGGCGACATCGGCATCGCCACTTCATGCACGATTCACCCGGTGCGGCCCGAGGTTTGCCGGACCTGCATGCCCGGAGACGTCGAATGCGGGATGGCACGGCGCCGGTTCGGGCTACCACAATTGTCCGCCGCGCTGTCCTGAACGCACACGGAGGCCTCCGATCATGACCGAAGCGAAAATCCTTGCCGGACAATGCATGTGCCGCGCGACACGTTACACCGTCAACGACGCGTTCCTCTTCGCCGCGAACTGTCATTGCTCGAATTGCCGGCGAACCACGGGATCGGCGTTCAAGCCGTTCGCCAGGATTGCGCGCGACAGACTGCGCCTCATCGCGGGCGAAGATCGTCTTCTAATTATCGGCGATGCTGACAACAACGACACCCATTGCGGCGTCTGCGGTTCGTTGCTTTATTCGGTGGTAAGCAACGGCGCTTTCGTTCACGTCGCCATGGGAACGCTGGTGGACGATCCCGTGATCCGGCCTTCGATGCACATCTTCGTCGGCTCCAAGGCGCCATGGTTCACGATCGCCGACGGCCTGCCGCAATATGATGGACATGCGCGGCCAGGCGGCGATACGAAACCGTCCTGAAAAAAGAAATGCCCGGCACAAGGCCGGGCAGAAGCGTTCGGTCGCAACAGTCCGCGATTTACCCCGTGACCAGCACGCCCTCGTCGTCATCGACCAGATCGTCAATCGGAGCAAACGTGCTGAGCGGCTTGGTCGACAGCGTGATGGGCTTGCGTTGACCGTATGAGGTGGGCGCCGCATTCGGCTGCCGCGTTTCGCGCGACAGCGCGAACAGCGTGGAACCGACACGACCACCCAGTTGAATCAGATCGCGCTCGTTGCAACTCGAGGCGATCGACATCGCCAGCGCATGCAGATGGCTTCGGCGGTAGCAAAACAACGCCAGCATCGCTCGTACATCCGGAGCGACGCTGGCGACGAGCTGCGGCAATCCATTCTCGTTCGCACGATACATGGCGCCTAGCAGGTCATCCTTGACCGGACAGAAATCGTTCTCGAAGGCGTCGCGGCTGGACCACATGGGAATTCTCCTCAATGGAGAGGATGCAATGCAATTTCCTAACGAGGAGTTAACCACGCCTTCGAATGGCGCGCCGGCGACCTTGCAATCGGGTTCCGAATCGGAACCGCGGTATCAGGCGGTTCGCAGCAGGCGACTTCGGCCGCTCAGGCGTTCGCGGCCATGAAGATCGACAGGCCGAACCCGGTGAGATGATGCAGCGCCTGATCGACACCGATCAGCGTCCAGAACCACGGATGCTGACGCTCCTGCGTCACACCGAAGGTGGCGGCGCAGATGCCCTTGGCGCGATCGACGACGATATGGATGGCGAAGTCGATGAAGGCAACGAACCAGAATCGCGGTGCGATGACGAGGATCAGCGCCAACGCCAGCGCCAGATGGACGAGGCAATGCGCAAGCAGCGGCAGCGCCCAACCGGTCTTTTGGTCCTTGCCGATCGCCATCCAGGAGTTCTGCAAGACAAAATCGGCGATCACATGCTTGAAAGTCAGCACGACCATCCAGCCAACCAGCGGACCCGCTGCGATCGACGACGACAATGAGGGAAGCAGCACGCGGACGCCCTTTTACTAGTGTCCCGATTCCGAAGTTCGCATGTCCATGCAACAACCTTTGATGCGAACTTCGGAATCAAAGGGACACTAGCAATCTTGCAATTCTGGTTATGGTTCGGCTCAGAAGTTCGCTTGACGGACTTGCCGAGATAATGAAGCAACCTTCTGAAATACCACGCCAGGAACTGGCACGAACTCGTTGGCTTAATTTAAGACCAGGCAGCCGGCGTAAACTCCGCAGCACGGGCCGAAAAGCCCGTTGCCTATATTTATGACATCTCCCGGACCGGAATGCACCTGCGCGCGCTCCCGAAATGCACAGGCCGCGCGCGGGCGCTCGGGACTCT
>JAFEFK010000863.1 GCA_018240625.1 Pseudomonadota bacterium | reverse complement strand
AGCGGCGGCCGGTTCGCGTAAAGAAAACGCGCCAAACCAAAAACATAGAGCCCGCTTCTGATTCCATCAGAAGCGGAAAGGCTCTAGCGTTTCGGCTGAGTGCGGATAATTGACTTGGGGAAGGGCGTTTGCCACAAGCCGCGATGATTTTGCCCCGCACCATTCCCCGATCATGTCACGTTCTGATGACCTCTGACGTTCAAAAAGCCGTCGGCGATGCGCCGGTGTCCGATTCGATAGGTCATCGGCTGACCCCGGCGCAGGCTGTCGTCGCCATCATCGTCGTGGGCGCGGCACTCAGACTGCTTGCGACAAGCCAACTCGGCATTGAAGACGACGGGATCTATTCGGTCGTTGTATCGCGCAAGTTGTCATGGGCGTATTTCGATCATCCGCCCCTTCATTACTGGTTGATCCGGCTTTCTGCACTTCTGTTTGGAACCGACTCGCCGTTCGCGGTGCATTTTCCCTTCATTGTCTTGAACGCAGCATCGGTCTGGCTGCTGTTTCGCATCACCGCGTTTGCTTTTGGGGAGCGGGCGGGCCTGTGGGCTGCGGCTGCTTTCAGCATCGGTGGAATTTTTTCGGTGGCGTTCGGCTTCTTCGTCGTCCCTGACGGACCGCTCTATTTCTGTTCGCTCCTCGCCGTCCGGTTACTGATGCCGGTCTTTTTTTCGAGCCCGGAGCCGCGACACGCTGGCCTGCTTTGGCTTGCTGCCGGCGCCGCTGCCGGTGGTGCGCTGCTTTCGAAATACATCGCGGTCTTTCTCTTTTTCGGACTGTTCGTCTTTCTCGTGACGTCCTCGCGGCAAAGGCATTGGCTGGTGCGCGTGGCGCCATGGCTCGGTGTCGCAATCAGTCTTTTGATGTTTGCGCCGGTCGTTATCTGGAATTCCCAGCACGACTGGGTGTCTTTTCTTTTTCAGAGCCGCCGTGCCTTGCCGAGTTGGCACTTCAGTATCATTGGCATTTTCGAGAATATCGGAACGCAGGCATTCTATCTCGTGCCCTGGTTCTTCATTCCTCTCACCTATGTCCTCGTCAAAGCGCTCATCCGCGGGCCGCGTGACGAGCGCTCATGGTTGTTCGCCTGCCTCGCGATCGGTCCAATAGCAGGGTTCACGCTGCTGACTCTTAGCGGGCGCGTGTTGCCGTATTGGCAGTTGCCGGGATGGCTGTTTGTTTTTCCGCTGCTCGGCGCTGAATTGGCGGGACTCTCATTGGTGTGGCGGCAACGAGCTCGGCTGACCGCGCTCGCGACAGCTTTCGTTTTGATCCTGGCTGTCGGGGCGCTGCTCGCCGAGGCGCGGTCGGGGGCCTATGCGCGATATATGTCGGCCCACTACCCGAAATTGCAGCTTCCTGTTCGCGATCCTATGATCTTCTTTTACAATTGGGACGGTCTGCCCAGCGCGCTGCGAGAGCGCCACCTTCTGGACGAGCGGATCAAGTTCATCGCGTCGATCGATTGGCATAGCGCGGCGCGGGTCGCTTACGTTCTTGGGCGCGACTATCCGGTTCTCTGCCTCGGCTTTGATATGCGCCAGTTCGCCCTGGATCATCCTCGAAGCGATTTCGCTCAATCCGAAGGATTGTTGATCGACACGCCTGAATTCTTTGAGCGTTATAGGCCGGTACTCGATACACTGTTTGACCGTCACGAGCGCATCGACACGATCGTTCTGAACCGCGGGGGGCGGCCCACTTTGACATTGGTCGTCGAGCGGGTCTCCGGATTGAGGCCCCTGCCGCCGGCCGGCCAAATGCCTTAAGCTATCATCTGTTCCGGCCCATTTGACCGCATCAAGTGCAATCAACATCGTTCGGCGTCAAAGCGAGCGGATTTGGGCCACGATTGGCCTATAATGGCAATCTGACGATTGGCGACGACTGCGGTCGAGCGTCGCGATTGCGACGGATGGTTCGGCGGGGCGTCGCGCAGGAGTTGGCAGCGCGGAAGTTTTTCGGCCACGATTGGCCGTCAGCATCAGTTCACAGGCCGTTCATTTCAAGCTTCGTAGCCTCAACCCGCATTCCATTTCTGCAGACTGCTAAACAAGCCGAGGAGAATTTCATGCGTCATTTCGTTCGCCCAGCCGTCACGGCGTTGGCCATCATTGGCCTCGCGGCGTCCGTCACCGCCCTCGCGGGCGGCAGCGCCTTTTCGCAAGCCCAGCAGGCCCCCGCGCCGGCGCAGGCCGCACCTCCGGCCGAAGCGCCGATGAAGCAGATCGCCCTTACTGAGAAGCAGGTCCAGGGTGTGCTCGATGCGCAAAAGGACATGGACGCGCTGGACGCCAAGTTGCCGGACGATCCGAATGCCAAGGCGGATCCGAAGGTGCTGGCGCAGCTCGAGGCCGGTTCCAAAAAGAACGGCTTCACCGATTATGCCGAGTACAACAATGTCATCGACAACATCAGTCTCGTGCTCGGTGGCTTCGACCCCACCACCAAGAAATACATCGGCGCGGAAGCGGTGCTGAAGCAGCAGATCGCGGCGGTGCAGGCCGACAAGAAGATGCCGGCCAAGGAAAAGAAGATGGCGCTGGACGAGATGAACGAGGCGCTCAAAACCCCGGCTCCGGTGATCGAGAACAAGGGCAACATCGATCTCGTCACCAAATATTACGACAAGCTGTCCGATGCCCTGTCCGAGGAAGACGACTAGTCAGCATCGTTTAAGCCAGGCTTGTCCGCAACGCCGCCGCTGCCGCGCACCCTGAGCCCGGCGTGGCGGCGGTTTTGCGTCTGATCGTCCTCGTCAAGCGATCGATTCCGGCGGCGATGCGGAACTTTTTTCCTCCCATTCGATCTACCAAGGGTGAAATCGGTCGGCGTGCCGCCGGATCGCGTAACCGCGGGAGGACAACACCAGATGGCTGAGGATCAGAAACCGCCGAGTGGACCCGATCTGACGCAGGGCGTCGATCCCGCCGCGTTCAAGGACGACAAGCTCGTCGGCCATGTCGGCGAGCAGGAAGTGCTGCTGGTGCGCGCGGGAGCGGAGATTTTCGCCATCGACGCCCATTGCAGCCATTATCATGGACCGCTTGCGGATGGACTGGTGGTCGACGGCGCGGTTCGTTGCCCGTGGCACCATGCCTGCTTCGATCTGCGCACCGGCGAAGCGACGCGCGCTCCGGCCTTCAGCGCGCTTGATGTCTGGAATGTCGAACAGCGCGACGGCCGGATCTTTGTTCGCGACAAACGCGAGCAGCCGGCCTCGAAGACCCGGAAAGCGGATCATCCCGAGAAGATCGTGATCGTCGGCGGCGGCGCTGCCGGCTTTGCGGCAGCCGAGATGCTGCGGCGGCATGACTATCAGGGCAGCATCGTGATGCTGAGCGACGACGACGCGCCACCGGTCGATCGGCCGAACCTGTCGAAGGATTATCTCGCCGGCAGCGCGCCGGAAGACTGGCTGCCGCTCAAGCCGGATGATTTCTACCCGCACGCGAAGATCGACCTGCGGTTGCGCACCGCCGTCACCGGCATCGATACCAGGGCGCGCCAGCTCACGATCGCAGATGGCAAGACAGTTGGTTACGATCGGTTGCTGCTGGCGGTAGGTGCCGCGCCCGTGCGGTTGCCGATTCCGGGCGCCGATCTGCCGCATGTCCATATGCTGCGGTCGCTCGATGACAGCCGCGCCATCATCGCCGGGGCCAAGACGGCGCGCCGGGCCGTCGTCATCGGGGCCAGCTTCATCGGCCTCGAGGTCGCGGCGTCGCTGCGGGCGCGCGAGATCGACGTTCATGTCGTCGCTCCCGAGAAACGCCCGATGGAGCGCGTGCTGGGCGCGGAAATGGGCGATTTCGTTCGCGCACTGCATGAGGAGCATGGCGTCATCTTCCATCTCGAGGACACCGTGACCGCGATCGACAAGCACAAAGCGACCTTGAAGAGCGGCGACACGTTGGAAGCCGATCTCGTCGTCGTCGGAGTCGGTGTGAAGCCGCGCCTTGAGCTGGCCGAGAAGGCTGGGCTGAACATCGACCGCGGTGTGCTCGTGAACGAACTCCTCGAAACCAGCGTGCCCGGCATCTATGCCGCGGGCGATATCGCACGCTGGCCCGATCCGCATTCCGGCGAAGCTATCCGCGTCGAGCATTGGGTGGTCGCCGAGCGCCAGGGGCAGACCGTCGCGCGTAACATGCTGGGTCATCAGATAAAATTCGATGCCGTGCCGTTCTTCTGGAGCCAGCATTATGACGTGCCGATCAACTATGTCGGCCACGCCGAGAAGTGGGACGAGATCGAGGTCGACGGCAGCGTCGCCAACAAGGATTGCGTACTGCGCTATAAGCGCGGCGGCCGTCTGCTCGCGGTATCCTCGATCTATCGCGACCTCGACAGCCTCAAGGCCGAAGTCGAGATGGAGCGCGGCATCGCGGGTTGAATGGCAATCGTCGGATGGCAGTTGTCTTCACCTCTCCCCACCGCGGAGAGGTCGGAGCCGAAAGGCTCCGGGTGAGGGGGCAACAAACATCAAGGTCGTAACCCCTCATCCGAACCCTCCAAGAGCGAGCTTCGCTCGTCTCGGGCCCTATGGGAGAGGGAGCGCGCATCGCTGTGTAACAAGCGTTTCCAGGAAATTGAAATGTTCGAGCCCCATGGGCTGCGACACGATTCAGGATGCGGTAGCAAACCGCGCTTCCATCGCGCGCCGAACCTTTATCGTCTCGTCGTTCGCATTGGTCTCGACATCATTCCAGCTCACCACGCTGCCGTGCGCGATATTGTTCTTCAGCTTCACGCGATGCGCGAGACCGATCGGCAGCCCGCCGGCCTTCAGGCTCGCAGCGGCCGGCATCAGCTTGCCCCACACCGTATAGCCGCCTTCGCCGTCGAGCATCTCGCCCGCCTTGAGGTCGCGCTTGGCCACGGCCACGACGTCGCCACGGAAATCACGCGGCTGTCCGGTCGGCTCGTTGCGCAACGCCGCCGACAGCACCGAGATGTTCAACTCCAGTCCGATCAGGTGATAGGGCTTGTACATCGCCGCGAAGCGCCCTGACAAATCGGTCTTGAGGCCATATTGTTTGAAACAATCCGCGGCATAGTCGTTCGGCGCTTCCAGCACGACATAGACGCCCCACCGTAGATCGCGAAACACCGGGCGGCTGTCGCGCTCGAGTGACGAGACCACTTCAACCACGCCGGATTTCTCCAGCACGCCGCCGGACTCGCGCGGCCGCATCACATGCGGCAGATCGTCGACGCCGCAGGGCGGGAATAGCAAGCCATCTGTGGGGACATCGAGCCCGGTCGCGTTCGATATCGCCGCCATTTCAATCGCGGACTTGGTGCCATCCAGAAACGAGTTGAACATCTGCGGATTCATGCCGGCGGATTGTGCCTCCGCCGCCGTCAGGCCGTAATGGCTCCAGACATCCTTCGGCGTGACGTCGTGATAGATCGGCAGATACTTCGTGCCCTTGCCTGCGGCGACGACCTTGAAGCCGGTGGCGCGGGCCCAATCGACCATCTCGGCGGTGAGCGCCGGCTGATCGCCGTAGGCCAGGGAATAGACCACGCCGGCCTTGCGCGCTTCTTCAGCAAGCAGCGGTCCGGCGAGCACGTCGGCTTCCACATTGACCATCACGATATGCTTGCCGGCTGCGATGGCCGCGCGGGCGTGGCGGATGCCGACAGCCGGGTTGCCGGTCGCCTCAACCACCACATCCATCGCGCCGGCTGCGATGGCGCGAACGCCGTCGTCGGTGAACGCCGTGGCGGCGATCCGCGCCTCGTCCCAGCCGACGGTGCGGCAGGCCTCGCGCGCGCGGTCGCGGTCGATGTCGATAATGATCGGCACCTCCAGCCCCGGCGTATGCGGCACCTGCGCCAGAAACATCGAGCCGAATTTGCCGGCGCCGATCAGGGCCACGCGAACGGGTTTTCCCGCCGCGTGGCGGGCCTGCAGGAGGTGGTGGAGGTTCATGGAGGAGGGATCCGATTTGATTGAATTATTGTCTCGACATCTCGATAGCGGAAGCGCGCTCCCTCTCCCATTGGGAGAGGGTTGGGGTGAGGGGTTACGATCCCTCGATAGATAACGCCCCCTCACCCGGCGCTCCGGACGACGCTTTGCGTCGCCGTGAGCACCGACCTCTCCCCAGTGGGGAGAGGTGAGTCCATGCTCGGAGCGAGTGCTACTCCGCCGCCTGCTGCGGACGGCGC
>JAFEFK010000862.1 GCA_018240625.1 Pseudomonadota bacterium | reverse complement strand
TACTTCGAGGGCCTTGTCGAGCGACTTCACGCCAGCGAGCTTCTCGGCGTAAGCGTTGCCGTCTTCAAAGGATTTCTTGGTATAGTCAGCGAAAGCTGTCGCAATCGCTTGGATACCCTTCTGGAAGGCGCCGGCGGTTGCGACCGCGGAGTCGAACTGTTCTTTTCCGTACTGTTGGATCTCTTCAGCTTTGATCATGATGGGGTCCTTTCCCTGACTGATGTGCGATCTGCCGGGGCTTGCGGCCCCCGCTGCCACGTCACGAAATAGTGCAATGCACAATCGAAGTCAAGGAATATTGTGCGACGCACAAATACTTCTCGTTCGTGTAAACGAAAATCGGACTGGTGCCATCAAGGGTTGCTTAACCTTTTGGAAACTCCCGCCACCTACCTTGATTTCTTACATCGTAGCGTTCCGGTGATAATCCTGAAAAACACCGTGGACAGAGCCTCTTAGCCAGAATGGCATCCTGACCCGCCACCTCGCCGAGAGACTGGTCCGTGCTGAATGCTCGAATCGGGAAACTTCAGCGGCCGTTGGGCACAATTTCGCCTCACGAACCGGTGACTAAAGTCGGAATGGGACGAGGAAGTTCATGCTTCGCACAACGTTGGCTTCCTCGCGCGTAATGCGAGTTGGCGCACTTGGACTGGCAACGATCGTTGCCATCATTTTCACGACCGACCACGCGGACGCGCGGCGTTCCCGCCATCGTCACCACCGGCATCACCACGAAGCACGCGGCGGCGGTTATAACCCCCCGTTTGCGTCCATCATCGTGGACGGAAATTCCGGAGCGACGCTCGAGTCAAATAACCCGGACAGTCTTCGTCATCCGGCGTCGCTGACCAAGATGATGACGCTCTACATGCTGTTCGAGCGTCTCGACGCCGGCAAGATAAATCTCGACACCGAAATGCGCGTGTCCGAACATGCTTCCGAACAGGATCCGACGAAGCTCGGCCTGCGGCCCGGCGATACCCTTCGCGTAGAAGACGCCATCAAGGGCGTGGTGACAAAGTCCGCAAACGACGCGGCCGTTGTGATTGGAGAAGCGCTCGGCGGCGACGAAGAGGATTTCGCCAAGATGATGACGCGCAAAGCGCGCGCACTCGGCATGACCCGCACCGTCTATCGCAATGCCTCTGGTCTTCCCAACGACGAACAGGTTACGACCGCACGCGACCAGGCAACATTGGGACGCGCATTGCAGGACAGGTTCCCCCGATACTATCGCTACTTCGCCACGACGTCGTTCACCTTCCGCGGCCGTACTATTCGCGGTCATAACCATCTTCTCGGCAGTGTCGATGGCGTCGACGGCATCAAGACGGGCTATATCCGAGCGTCCGGCTTCAACCTCGTCACCAATCTGAAGCGCGGCAATCGCCATCTGGTCGGCGTCGTCATGGGAGGTCGCAGCGGCGGTTCGCGCGACGCGATCATGCGCAACCTGCTGGCCGAAAATCTCGACAAGGCGGCGACGCGGCGGACCGTCGCAGCGATCACGGAACGCAGCCCGGCTGAGGCCAACGCTCAGGTGGCGGAAGACCAGGCACGGTCACGGCCGCAGCAAACAGAACAGGTCGATGGCGCCGTTCAGGTCGCAACCGCCGCGCCCGAGCAGGTCGCACTGCCGCCTGCGCGCCCTGCTCACCTCGGACGTTCGCTGATTGTGGCCTCGACCGCCGCACTGCCCCCGAGACAGGCTAAGCCCGAGCCCGCCCCTCTGACGAGTGGCGTCATCGATACCCCGCCGATGGCCGGCATTCCCGGCTCATCGGAACCGATGAAGCCGGTGCGCGTGAAGACGGTTCAGGTCAAGGCCGGATCAATAAAGGTGGCCTCGGCCGGGCCAGTGCAATCGGTTCCGCTTTCCGGCGGTAATCCATCCGCGCGCGACGAGGCACCGGAGACATCTGGTTCGGTCGTTGCACGGGCGGCGATGCCGCAGCAGCCCGCCAACTTCGGCACTGGTCACGGCGTCCTCGGCGTCTTGCCGGCCTCAAGTGTCCCCTCGTCGACGACACAAGCCATGGCCTATGCGGATCCGGCGCCCCGCGCCCAACCACAAGCCGTTCAGCGGAATGGCGCGGTCAAGCCGGCCGCGTCGCATTCAGGCTGGATTATTCAGGTCGGCGCGCTGGAGACCGAGAATGAGGCACGCGAGCGCCTCGACACGGCGCGCGGTCGCGCCCGCGGAATGCTGGGCAAGGCCGATCCCTTCACCGAGACAGTCGCCAAGGGCGACAAGAAGCTGTACCGCGCCCGCTTCGCTGGCCTCGACCGCGATCAGGCGGAAGCCGTCTGCCGCACCCTGAAGCGTTCAGACATGTCCTGCATCACGATCAGAAACTGATCGCACTGTTCTTCCACGTCGTGCTTTCAAAATGGCTGGGCCCCTTGCCCGGCCATTTCGTTTTTGGGCACCAAGGCTGCATCGCGCGCCCTCTCCGCGGACAAAAATTTACTCCGCGCAAACCACTCGTCAAGAATTAGCGGATACAACTGAGGACAGTGATCGATCACGCCGGACAACGGCGGGCGAAACTGGGCATCGAACAGAGACGAGCAGAAGCAACTCGCAGTTATAGCGTTTGGTAGCGTGCGGAGTTAGCTGCGATGAGTGCGAAGCAGAGTGTCCTTGGCCTCGTTTACACGGGCCGCCAGGTACGTCGACCCCCCCTGGTCGGGATGCAGTTTCTTCATGAGCCCGCGATGCGCGCGCCCGATCTCGTCCCGGCTCGCCCCCGGCTGCAGGCCAAGGATCTGGTAGGCCTCCTCGTCCGTCATTTTGCCGCTCGACGCCGCGCGGCCGTGCCCCCCTGCCGGGTCGCCTTGCGTGTTCTGACGCCAGGCGGGAAACTTGCGGTCCAGATAGCTTTCAAGTAACGCGCAACTTTCGGCGTCAAAGCCCGCCATCATGGCGGCGAGTTGCGGCAGATCGAAATCGTCAAGCGAGCGCCCCGCATCAGGTCCGGCCACGATCCGTCCGCTGAGGCCGCCGCTGTCATGATCCAGGGTCATGTCGAGGAATTGCGAGCGTACGCGGGATGTTTGTCCCGACGACCGTTGTGCCCGACCGCCGAACAGCCCGCCAAAGTTTCCAAATCCTGATGCATTGAGGGGCGACCACCCAAGAAGACCGGCACCGAAAATACCGAGCGGGAGGGCAACCGCCAGTTCTCCCTTGAGGCCGGTAAATGCAGCCACCGCAAGCGCCACGACTCCGCCGGCGATCCTGATGGCGCGCGCCAGCACTGCCGGGTTGGCCGCCCGAAACATCTGAAGCAGCGAATACAAAACAACGACGGCGACAAGGCCTGCGATCAGAGTCGGCATGCCCGATAGATAGTAGGTTGTCGCAACCGGCGAAAGCGGTTGTTGGCATCAATCAGCGCGGTGCATCACCGGGAACGCAGACAAACGCCGCAGCCTGCAGCATTGCGGCTATTTCATTTGCCCCAGCAGTTGCGTCGCACCGGCCGCAGTCTTCGAAAGCCGCCGCAGCGCCTCCTTGCCACCCGCGGCGTAGGCCGCAGCCGCGCGCAGCAGTTCGCGCAATTGAGCTGCCGCTCCCGGATCAAACCGGCACCACGCGCCGCCGGTCAACCGCGCGATCTCGCGAAATGCCTGCTCGGCGCCCGCATCATGCCCTTCCTGGAACATGAACACAGGGACCTTGAGCAACCCCAGCTCGCCAGCCCTCGCGCAGAGATCGTCGACCGACTCTTCCATGGCGTCGCCGACAAACACGACCGCCTTGATACCCGACGCGACAGCTTCGCGGCGGGCTTCCGAGAGAACCCTGCCGATTTGAGTATGGCCTCCCCGGCAATCGATACTGCCCATCAATTTTGCAAGCTTTGCGCTATCGGATATCCAGCCGCTCGCGCGACATTCGTTGAGTCCACGATAATAGACGAGGCGGATATCGAGACTTCCGATACCGGCGGTCTCGCGAAACATGTCAGCCTGAAGCGCGCACGCCATGTCCCACGTTGGCTGCCGGCTCATGGTGGCATCGAGCGCAAACACCAGCCTGCCGCGGGTGCCAGCGGCGTTCGGCGACATCGCGCGCGCTTTTGCGACAAACGCGGCTATGTCGGATGGAGCCGATGGCTTGACATCCGGAACGGATTTCGCGCTTCCGGACGACGACGGTTGCGCGGAAGCTGGTTTCGTGGGGGCTTTTGGGGGCGCCGGATCGCGGGACATCAGGACTCGCAGGAATCACAGACACAATGTGGCGCATCGCATCGATGATTCAAGCCGAACCCGCGATGGAGAGCCGGCTAACCGATCACATCAAAACTGTCAGTTGCGAACCGGCGCATACTGCGCAACCGGTCCAGGCTCGCTCAGGTTCGGCGCCTTCACGTTCACGGGCGCAAGCTTGCTCTTGTCGTCGAGAAATTTATCGAGTTGCTGCTGGATGTCCACTTTAACATCTTCCGGGCCGCGATCGCTCATCTCCGTGTGCTGGTACTTGGTCTGCACAACGGTAATCCCGGAATTCTCGCACTGCTGCTCATCGGGCACGACACCCGGATCGGCCTTGAAGTTCGGATCCTTGGAGCGGAACGACAGAATTTTGAAGCGCCCATCGGTGATGAACGGCACACGCAGGTTGTCCAGCGTGACGACCTTTTTAACTTCATCCGGGTGCATCTTTGCAAAGTACATCGCGATGTCGCCGCCGTTGGAATGACCGACCATCGTCAGATGATCGTAGTCGGCATGCGGTTGCACGGATTTCATTTTTTTGACGGCAAACAGAATGTTGGCGACGCCACGCTCATACACCGGCAGACGGCCAACATAGGGCTCGCCAACCTTGGTGACGAGCGGCGCGTCGGTGTCCAGATCGTGCTGAATGCTGATCGCGATATAGCCACGCGCGGCGAATGCATTCGCGAGGAATGAGTATTCGGTATATTTGACGGTGTTGCCGTGATTGAGGATCGCAACCGGCAACGTCAGCATCCCGGCATTCGCCTGCATTTCCTTGTCACGGCGGATCGCGACGTCAACGGCGATCGGACGATCACGAGTGGCATCGTAGAACGTCATCGTCTCGTGATGAATCGCCCATTTGCTCGCGGTGACGTACGCGACGACTGCGAGAACGCAAATCGACACAAAAACCGTCACACCACGTTTCATTCCGCGCTTCATATTCTTCCCTGTGGCCCCCCGACCTGGCACAGACCAGTTCAGGTTTTCGAGGACTCTTCCGGCCCGTTATCGAGAATATATGTCACACACGCGTGACATACAGGTCAAAAGTTGTGTGTTTGCCGCCGTTTAATTGTGCAGCGCACATAAAGCGGTCTTTGGCTCGGTTGAAGCTCCGATAGCCGGAAAACTTCAAAACTTCCGCACCCGCGTTTGTGCGGCAGGGCAAGAGCTGTAGACAACCTAAATTATTGGTAAAGCTAATAATAAAGCCCGCTCAATTTCGAAACGGGTTTGATTCCGATCGTCGGCAAGACCCGTTGAAGGAAGCCTTCGTCAGGCGCCGAGGATGTCGTGGACCTCGAGCGGCTTCGCCACCTGTGTGAACCATTCGGCTCGGTTCGCTGCGCGGCGGCGGCCGCGCTCGTCGAGCGGCAACTTCAGCTGACGCAACAAGTTGGTGACCTCTTCGCGCGCGGTCAGGTGTCCCAGGCTCGGGCGCTTACCGAGGGTCAATTCATCCAGATTGTCCAGCGCCGTCCCACCGAGCGGAAAAAACTCACGCTACACGACGCGCTCGGCAAAACCGTCGATCGCGCGGAAGCCCAGCCGAAACGAGAGTTGCTTGAGGCCATTCGCAACAAATTGCGTATTACGTGATCCCAGCATCGAGAGGCGGTTGCGCACCACAATCCAGTCCATGCTTGCGCCATCGAGCTGACGGCGCTTCCGGCGCGAGTCCCTGACCATTTCGGCATAATGGCTTTCGCCAGTCACGGAATAGGTCGCGGCATCGACTGTGCCGAGTACGTCGAAGTCCAAGAAACTATCGTTGATCGGCGTCACGAGCGTATCCGCCATCGAGTGCGCCAGTCGCATCAAATAGCTGTCGGAGCCCGGCGTATCGATGACGATGAAGTCAAACATTCGCTCGACCGTGCTCACGGCCGTCATGAATTGCTCGAATTCCGCAGACTCGTTCTCGGCGATCTGCATCGTCTCGCCGAGCTTGATGCAGACATGGCGCGGAAGCTCGAGAGCGAGGCCAGTCCGGCGCGCCCACGCCTGCCGGTTGGCGATGTAGCGGGTAAAGCTCTGTTGCCTGCAATCGAGATCGATGGTCGCGACACGCTGGCCGGCCTTCAGCAGGGCCACGGCGATATGCAGGGCGGTGGTGGATTTACCTGAACCGCCTTTCTCGTTGCCCAGCACAATGACATGCGCCGAGCCCGATTGCCCCAGATTTGCCTGCATCAGCATCACTACCTCTGAGAATATCTTCAAATCAGCTGTGACAAGCGGTCAAGTGAAATGCGCGATCCCGGCCCGCGATGCGTTGCCAATCCAGTTTAACCATGAATCGCGACACCTGCCGCATATCCCGATTGTAAGCCGACAGCACAGAACATGGCCATATGAAAGCCGTGCGCGACGGGTTGGCTATGAAGGATCGGCTTTGATAAGATCGGAATCCCGCCGCAGCGTCGAAGGCATCCCGACTTCGACCAATTCAGCGAGCATCAATGCCACGCTCCCCCGCTGTAGCCCGCACCCTTCCCTCCCTGCGCCGCGCTCTTGGCGATTTGCGAGCGCGCCGGGCTACCGTCGCTCTGGTGCCGACGATGGGTGCCCTTCACGACGGTCACATAAAATTGGTGCAGCACGCAAAGCGGCGCGCGTCAAAGGTGGTCGTCTCGATCTTCGTCAATCCGACCCAGTTCGCACCCCACGAGGATTTCGGATCGTACCCGCGCACCTGGAAAGCCGATCTGGCGAAACTCGCGGCAGAGCGCGTCGATCTGGTCTGGAATCCGGGCGTCGGCACAATGTACCCGCCGAACTTCGCGACAAGGATTTTACCCGAGGGACCGGCGACGGAAAATCTTGAGGATCGTTTTCGGCCACACTTCTTCGGCGGCGTCGCTACCGTCGTCGGCAAGCTGTTCACGCAATGCCGTCCGGATATCGCCGTGTTCGGCCAGAAGGACTATCAGCAACTCAAGGTCGTGACGCGAATGGCTGCCGATCTCGACCTCGGCGTGAAGGTGATCGGGGTTCCGACCGTTCGCGAGCGCGATGGCCTCGCGATGTCATCGCGCAACGTCTACCTGACGCCGGAGCAGCGCGCTGTGGCGCCGGTCCTCCATCGCACCATGAAGGAAGCGGCCAAACGGCTGCGCAATGGCGACGATCTCAAAGCTGTCATCGCTGATGGTGGCAGGACAATCGAAAGCGCTGGCTTCACGCTTGATTATTTTGAGGCGCGCCATGCCGAAACACTGGCCCCGATTTTGTCGATCCAGGATGGGCCGGTCCGGTTATTGGTCGCAGCAAAAATCGGAACAACCCGGCTGATCGACAATATCGGTATCTAGCGGCGCACGCGCTGTCGGCAATTGCCTACAGCAGACCCAGATCGCGCAGCTCGCGCCGCAGCGGCTCCGGCATCGCCGCGACGCTTGCGGCGTTGCTGCCAAGGTCGGGCGGTGCATCGGCTTCCGTCAGGTAGCGCCACCCCTGAAATGGGCGCATCGGGCGCGGCCTCACGGCGACCACCTTGGGCTGCATGATCAGGCGGCATCGGCCGATCCCGTCGCTGTCGCGGAACGGCTCAACGCCGATCAGTTTCTCGCGCGCGGCAATTTCACCCTTGATCACCCAATATAGCGAACCGCCCGAGAGCAACTCCTCGTCGCGCTTCGGTGTCATTCGCGTGATGTGGATATGATGACGCGGCAGGTTCTTTTGCTTTGCATGTCGCATGCGCTCGGCGATCCAGCTCTTGAGCTCCTTCACGGAGTCACAGCCGACGGCGAGCTTGACGAGATTGAGATGCATTTCAGCGAGAGCCTTCGAATTGATCAGCGACCGGCTTTAACATTTGCAACCCGACGTGGGTAGCGAATGCCGGACCCAATCCACTACTCCGGCTTACTCGCTGATGCGGGTGCCGGCGTAAGACGGACCGGCGCGGCTGCATGCGCCTTTGGCGCGGCCGGCTTCTTGGGAGCCGCATGAGGCGTTGCGGGCGCTGGCCGGGGTACCGGAACCGCCTGTGCGGTTGCAGGCGATGCCGGATTCTGTGATGGCGCGTTCACCGGCGGCTCGGGCGTCATGATGTTGACCGGTGGGATCGACGCCGATGTCGGAAACTCGGCATTCGTCGGCTTGCCGGTCGGCACGGATGCCGCAAGTCCGGGGATGGCCGAAAGGCCCGGCACTGCGTTTGCGGCGTTTGCCGCCGGCGCATTCCACGAGGCTACATACCGCGAAACCATTCCCTCGTAGATCCGCTCCTGCATGTTTGCTGCAACCTGATTATGATCGGTCAGGAATCGGAAGGCGGCACACTCCGTCGGCGTGCACCGGTCTCGCGCCATAAGCACGTGAGCAACCAAGCCATAGCGATCGCGCTCAACCGCGCGCCGCAGCGCCTGCAACTCGGGCGACATGACTTTGTTCGCGGCCGCGGCGTCGCCGAACGATCTCAATCGGGTAACTTCAGAAGCGGCGTAGGAGACGGCCGCGGCCGTCGCGTCCGGCGTGCCGAACAACGCCTTCTCACAGGCTTCCTCGACCGCGTCGCCGGCAAGATCGTCGATACAGGACAGTGCCGGCATCGCGACGTTGACCGGCATCGGGAGATTTGCGGCGCCGGAGGCAACGCCGCTACCCGGACCGAAGCCGCGAATGGTGGCGGCAACTGCGACCCCGATCGAAAGTAACGTGATAACCGTCAGGGCGCCGTTCGCGACCGACTTCTCGGCGCGAAGAAGCGTCAAGAGCACGACGATTCCGAAGAACCCCGCTGCGGCCAGCGTCAGCCACATCGGGAATGTCGGCGAACGCCAGAGTTGATCGAGCGACGAAGCCCAGGACCAGTTCATACGCGAGTGTCCCTCATACCGAACGGCGATTCCAACATGGGATGATTCGGCGAACGTGAATGCAAAGTCCCTGTCCGTTTGAAATACGGCAAATCTGACAGAACCCATCCGCCGCGAAAGATTTCAAGCGAGACGATCGTTGCTCGACGTCCGCAGTTTCATCTCAGCCAGCGGCGAGCTGGCTTTCTTTTGCGACGCGTTCGAATGCTTCGATCGAACTCTTGATCCGGTACTGACAATCGTCGCCATCGGTGGGAAGCAGCTGGATCACCTCATAGGTACCGCTGGCGGCCGGGCGGGCCACATTGCTCGCGGTGAAATAGACTGCCTCTCCAATGAGATATTTGTGCTTCAACGCCCTCTCCCTACGCAACGAGAACGCCGGTCTGCCGCGGTCCCGCAGTGATACCGGCCCAAAAACGCCTTGGGATCTATAGCACGCAGCCCCATAAGTTGGCCAGCCATACGAGAGCACGGCGAATGCGAATATTTTTCAGGTTTTTCAGTTAGATAGATCTGTTTTTGACACCGGTTGCGAAACTCCGCGC
>JAFEFK010000861.1 GCA_018240625.1 Pseudomonadota bacterium | reverse complement strand
CGCCGCAATGCGGAATTTTTTCCCGACCGCACCGCGTTCGTTTTTGAAGGCCAGCGCATCACCCATCGTGAATATCTGAAAAGGGTCGAGCGGCTGGCGGCGGGCCTAGCACGCGAGGGCGTAAAATCCGGTGACCGCGTCGCCATCCTTTCGCAAAACTCGCTCGAAATGATCGATGTGATCGGAGCGGTCGCACGGCTCGGCGCGATCCTGCTGCCGGTTAATTTCCGGCTCAACGCCGAAGAAATCGGCTACGTCCTCGCCGACGGTGCGCCGGTGCTGGTTGTGGCGGGGGCAGAATACCAGGAGATTATCGCGGCTCTAAAACCGTCGCTACCTTCGGTCCGGAGCTATTTTGGCATCGGCAAGCACACTGCGCCGTTTGCGCCGCTCGCAAATCTTGCGGCTTCGGACGCGTCGATGTCTGACGTGAACTTCAGCGCCGATGATGGCTTCGTAATCATTCACACCGCCGCCGTCGGCGGGCGGCCGCGCGGCGCGCTGTTGTCGCAAGCCAACCTTCTAACGGCGCACAGCTCGCTGGTGCAGGCCTGGAGCCTGACCGAGCGCGACGTCAATCTTGGTGTGCTGCCGCTGTTCCACGTCGCCGGCCTTGGCCTGATGCTGACGGTACAGCAGGCTGGCGGCGCCAGCGTCATCGCTTCGAAATTCGACCCGCAACAGGCGGTTTGCGACATTGCCGCCGAGAGGGTGACCGTCATGTCGGAGTTCGCGCCGATGCTGGCGGGCCTGATGGATCAGGCCAAGGGCGACGAATTGAAGACGTTGCGTGCTGTGACCGGACTGGATACCCCGGCGACGATTGAACGCTTCGAGAAAGCGTGCCCCCACGCGGTATTCTGGGCAGCCTTCGGACAGTCCGAGACATCGGGCCTCGCAACGCTGTCGCCCTACCGCAACCGGCCAGGATCAGCTGGGCGCCCCCTGTTCTGGCGCACCATTACGGTCGTCGACAGCGCCGACAAACCAAGGCCCACCGGACAAACCGGCGAGATCGTGGTGCGTGGTCCCACCGTTTTTAAAGGCTACTGGAATAACGACGCCGATACTGCCCACACCTTCCGTAATGGCTGGCATCACACCGGCGACATCGGCTATTTCGATGCCGATGGCTATCTCTGGTATGCCGGCCGTGCTCCCGAGAAAGAGCTGATCAAGACGGGTGGGGAGAACGTCTACCCGGCGGAGGTCGAAAACGCGATTCTCCAACATCCAGATATCGCCGACGTCGTGGTCATCGGCGTGCCTGATCCCCAGTGGAGCGAAGCCATCAAAGCGATCTGCGTGCGCCGAACTGGCGCGAATGTCACCGCCGACGAGCTCATCGACTTCGTCGCCGGAAAGATCGCACGCTACAAGAAGCCAAAGCACATTGTTTTCGTCGATCAACTGCCGAGGACCGCCAAGGGCGAAATCGATCGCGCCGCAGTCAAATTCGACAACTCTTAGAGAGGACTTGGCGATTGCCAGGTGTTGCGCGTTATTTCGAGGTGCCGTTTCAATAAGGAACAACTTGAGCGCGGTGTGACGATAGTTGAGGACGCAAGTGAAAAAACAGAAGATTTTTTGCGGGGCTCAGGGACACGCGATTGTAGCCGACGTGTTTGGTGAGGGTTCGCCGATTTTGCTGGCGCACGGAGGGGGCCAGACCCGCTTGGCGTGGACTCGAACTGCACGGGCCTTGATGCAGGCAGGATATAGTGCAATTGCGATGGATTTGCGTGGCCACGGGGAAAGTGCATGGTCGCCATCGGGCTCTTACCAACTCGACGACTTTGCGATGGATCTCCTTGCGATGTCTGATCAACTAGACGAGAAACCAGCTCTCGTCGGCGCTTCCCTCGGCGGCCTGGCGGGCTTGATAGCCGAAGGTGAACTTCGCTCAGGATCCTTCACTTCGCTTACGCTTGTAGATATTACACCAAATATGGAGCCGGTCGGCGTTGCGCACGTCCTGGATTTCATGAGGGCACATTTGGCGGACGGCTTTGCTTCGCCCGATGAAGCCGCCGAGGCGATCGCCAACTATTTGCCAAATCGACGGCGACGGAAAGGCTCGGAGAGCCTCGACCGCTATTTGAGACGATGCGATGACGGACGTCTTCGCTGGCACTGGGATCCGCGCTTCATAACTTCTGTGACAAATGGCAAAGTGGGCCAGTCCGAAAACCGACTGACCGACGCTGCCAAAAACCTTAAGCTGCCGATTCACCTGATACGTGGAGGATCAAGCAATTTGGTAAGCGTGGATGCTGCGCAAGAGTTTCTTCGACTTGCTCCCCACTCTGCGTACACCGATATTGCCGGCGCGGGTCATATGGTCGTTGGCGATCGAAATGATGCATTTACTGAGGCCGTCGTCAGTTTCTTTCGAGGACCGCAGATATCACAACGTAATGGCGATACACGCGACGATTAGCCCCGCAATCGAAGTCGACCCATTTTGTGAGAGCTTTGTCGAAGGAATGAACCAGTGATAGCCGGTGGTGGCATGTCAGTGCTTGATTGCTGAAAGAAAATACATAGGAGCGAACGAGTGAATGAGACTGGCCCCCCCAACGAAGAGACTATTGCTGAATTTCAAAAGGCGTTGATGATTTCGCCGTTCCACCGGTGGCTGGGATTGAAAGCCATCATGGTCGCTCGTGAACAAATCGAAATTTCTCTACCTTGGCGCGAGGAATTTGTTGCCAATACTGCAATCGAAGCAACTCACGGTGGAATCCTGGCAGCCCTGATCGATTTAACGGGCCTTTACGCCGTTCGCGCAGCCGGGGGTATTGTAAGTGCTACGGCAGATCTTCGGGTCGATTATCATCGGCCGGCCACCCGCGGGACAGTTCTCGCTCGCGGCATGGTGGTCAAACTGGGGCGCCGGATAAGCACTGCCGACGTACGCGTGACCGATACCAGCCGAGTTCTCTTAGCCAGTGGGCGGGGCGCATATCTCGCACAATGAGGCGTGTACGGTCGTTTGGCCAATTGCAACGCACCATTCTTCAGTTGCCCAAATGCCTAACAGACGTTAGATTTGGAAACTGAAAGTGTTCTTAACAGATTGACCTTCAAACGGGATTCAAGTTGACCCTCAAGGATCGCGGCGGCGACGCCCCAGTACTCGAATGCCGGTCTGTCGAGCGACGCTTTAGCGGCATTGTCGCGCTGAACGGAATCGATATGCGGATCGAGCGCGGCGAGATATTCGGCCTTGTCGGCCCCAACGGATGCGGCAAGACCACCCTCACCAACGCAATCACCGGATTTTATCCGCCACAGCGTGGACATATTCTGCTGAACGGCCGGGACATCACGGGCCTGGCGCCACACTATGTCGCGACGTTGGGAGTTGCCCGCACCTTCCAGAACCTGGCGCTCTTCAATGGTATGAGCGTACTCGATAACATCCTTCTGGGCCGTCACATTCACATGAAACCCAGTGTAGGACGTACGGCGCTCTATTGGTGGCTTGCCCGCAGCGACGAGACGTTGAACCGCGCCGCGGTCGAAGACGTGATAGATTTTCTGCAGCTTGAAAGCGTGCGCGACGAACTGGTTGACGGGATTCCGATCGGCCTGAAGAAACGGGTCGAATTGGCGCGCGCATTGGCGGCCGAACCGAGCTTCCTGATCCTCGACGAGCCGATGGCGGGGATGAACCAGGAAGAAAAGGAATACATGGCGCGCTTCATCCTGGATGCACGCGATGAACGCAATGTCACCGTGCTGCTGATCGAGCACCACATGGACGTCATCACGGGCATTTGCGATCGCATGCTGGCGTTGAACTATGGCGAAATGATCGGCAGCGGCGTGCCGGCCGACGTCGTCGCCGACCCAAGGGTGATCGAGGCATACATCGGGGGTGCGCATGTCGCGCGCTGAACCGGCCTTGGCCTGGAATTTCGAAACCGATACCACGCTGATCCGCGTTCTGGCGCAGAATGCCGAAGTCTTTCCCGATCGTGTCGCGATGCGCGAGAAAGACAAGGGCATCTGGAATCAGACGACGTGGCAGCAGCTGCTCGAGATCGTGCTTTGCTGCGCCGCTGGTCTCGAAGAACTGGATTTCAAGGCGGGCGACGTCATGCTGGTGCTGGGCGACAACCGCCCTCGGCTCTACGCGGGGATGCTGGCCGCTGGCGCCCTCGGTGGGTACGCGATGCCGGCCTTCCCCGATGCAACCCTCGATGAAATTCGCCACTTCGTTCATGAGGCGGGCGCGCGTTTCGCGCTGGCCGAAGACCAGGAACAAGTGGACAAAATACTCGATCTGCGCGAGCAAGGCGCGACGATCGAGCATATTATCTACGACGATCCGCGTGGACTGGCCGCTTACGCCAATCCAGGCCTGATCTCATGGGACACGCTTCAGGCAAAGGGCGCGGAGCTAGTCATCCGCAACCCCAATCTCCGAAACGAGCTGATCGCCCGCGCGCAGCCCGAGGGCCCGGCCGTGTTCGTGCATTCCTCCGGGAGCACCGGCAAGCCCAAGGGGGTGGTGCTGTCGCATCGTAACCTGTTGGCCGGCGTTCGAAATGCCTATCGAGGCGGAGCGTTCCAGTTCGGCGAGAGCATTCTGGCCTATCTGCCGATGGCCTGGGTTGGCGACTTCGCGGTGACGATGGGCGCCGGAATCGCCCTGCACTTCACGATCAATATTCCAGAGCGGCAGGAGACCGTGCTGCAAAACCTGCGCGAGATTGCGCCGACTTTCTATCTGGCCGCACCGCGCAGCTGGGACAATCTATTGACCACCATCCAGGTGCGCATGGAAGATTCCTCGTGGCTGAAGAGGCTGGTCTACAAGTTTTTTATGGCGTTGGCCATTTCAGCCGAAAAACGCAAGCTCGAAGGCGGTCAGCCGACACTCAAGCAGTGGTTGTTGAGCCCAATAGGCGAGTGGCTGGTCTATGGACCGATCAAGGACCAATTAGGCCTGACCCGGCTGCGTGGCGCCTTCACCGGCGGTGAAGCGATGGGCGAGGATACGTTCGTCTTTTACCGCGCGCTCGGCATCAAATTGCGCCAACTCTATGGCCAGACTGAAACCAGTGCCTACAATGCCATCCAGGATCTCAACGAGGTAAGGCTCCACACCGTCGGACGTCCCCTGCCGGGCGTCGATATCCGGATAAGCGACGCCGGCGAAATCCTGGTCCGCTCGGGCAGCGTGTTCAGCGGATACTTCAAGCAGGACGAGGCCACGCGCGAAAGCCTCGAAGACGGCTGGTTACACACCGGAGATGCAGGTTACCTCGAACCTGACGGGCACCTCGTGGTGCTGGGGCGCCTGTCGGACATCGTGCACACCGCGAAGGGCGAGCGCTATATTCCCAACTATAGTGAGAACCGGCTCAAGTTCAGTCCGTACATTAAGGATGCTGCGGTACTCGGAAGCGGCCGCGATACGCTGTCAGCCATTATTTGCATCGACAAGGAAGCTGTCGGCCTTTGGGCCGAACTGCGCGGCATTTCCTACATCTCCTATGCCGACCTGTCGCAGAAGCCGCAGGTCATCGCCCTGATCGCCGCCGCGGTGAAGCACGTTAACAGTGCACTGCCGCACGGCTTGCAGTTGCGGAAATTCGTCTGCCTGCACAAGGAATTCGATGCCGACGACGGCGAAATCACCAGAACCCGCAAAATCCGCCGCAACGTCGTGGAGGAGCGCTACAAACCGATCATCGACGCCATCTACGGGCATCAAAACACAGTGCTGATGAAGGCAAAGGTCAGCTACGAGTCAGGCGAAGTCGGCGTCATCGAACGCACACTGTCGGTACAGGAGGCCTGAAGAATGGACGCGATATCGTTGATGGAATCTGCTGCCAACGGCGCGCTTATTGGCTTGATGTATTCACTTGTTGCGATGGGAATCGTCCTGATCTACAAATCGTCATCGGTGCCTAATCTTGCACAGGGCTCGATGACGATGCTGGCCGCTTATGTCCTGCTCGCGTTCGCCAACAGCGCGGGCGCACCGATCTGGGCCGCGATTTCGCTGGCGATCATAACAATGTTCATCATCGGAATGGCCATCGAACGGGTGGCGCTGCGGCGCCTCGCCGGCCGCCCCATCATCATGATCCTGATGATGACGCTTGGCCTGGAGATTTTCCTGCGAGCCGGCTCGATGACCATTTGGGGCGGTACCACGCGACCCATGAATCTGGGCATCAGCGATGCCCCGCTTTTTCTCGGTCCATTATTGATCAATCGTGCTTACGCTTTTGGAGCGGTGGTCACAATTGCGATGTTCGGTTTTTTCGTGCTGTTCTTCCGGAGCCGGATGGGTGTGGTTTTGCGTGCGATTTCCGATGATTATACGGCGGCCTGGTCGGTCGGCATTTCGGTCGAGCGCGGCGTCGCGCTGTCTTGGGCCATGTCGGCGGTGGTCGCGACGATTGCCGGTGTGCTCTGGAGTTCGGTACAGGGCGTCGATCAATCGCTCGCGCAACTGCTGCTCAAGGGCGTGACCGTAGCCGTTTTGGGCGGACTGGACAGTATAGGAGGCGCGTTGCTCGCCGGCGTCCTGCTCGGCGTCGTCGAGGGAATTGCATCCAGCGTTCTCGATCCCCTGTTGGGTGGCGCGAGTCGCGATCTTGTCGATGCGGCAATGCTGATCCTGACCATCTTGATCCGACCGCACGGACTTTTCGGTCGCCACGACATCGAGAGGGTCTAGGATCATGCTATTCCGTCAAGCCGGGATTTTTCATACGGATTACAGCGCCGACCGCGCACTGTTTCCGATCCCCGCCGATCGATGGATGATTGGTATTCTGCTATTGCTGGCGCTGGCCGCGCCGATCTACATGAACACGCTTTATCTCAGCAGTTACTTGCTGCCTTGGCTTGTCTGGACTGCGGGCGCGCTCGGTCTCAATTTGATCCTCGGATGGGCGGGGCAATTTCATTTGGGCTACGCAGCGGTGATGGGAATCGGCGCCTACGCCGCGGTTCATGCCACAAGGGCGGGCATACCGTGGGAGATTGCCATCGTCCTCGCGGGAATAACAGCAGCGGTTATCGGAAGTGTGTTCGCTTTTGCCGCACTGCGCGTGAAAGGCCTGTATCTGGCGCTCAGCACGCTCGCCTTGCAGTTCGTGATGGACTGGACGATTTCGCACGTACCCGCGATCAGCGGCGGCACACAGGCCACGTTGCAGGCACCTGACATCCGCCTGCTGGGCTGGGCTGTCACCTCCGATGCAGGACTCTATTACGTCGCCCTCGTCTGGTGCGTGCTGGTTACGTCCTTCATGCTCAATCTGCGGCGCACCGCGCTCGGCCGCGCTCTGGTCGCTGTTCGGGAGAAAGATTACGCAGCCGCGGTCATCGGCGTGAACAGCTTCTACTTCAAACTGGTGGCGTTCGCGACATCCTCGTTCATCGGTGGCGTGAGCGGAGCCATCCTGATCGGTACATTTTACCATGCCGTAACCCCCGAGCAGTTTTCCGTCGACGTCTCAATTCAGGCGTTGGCGATGGTCATCGTGGGCGGGCTGGGCAGCATCATCAGCAGTTATTTCGGCGCCGCGTTCATTCTGCTGATGCCGGGCGTTATGAACAGTTTCATCTCCTGGGCGGCAACCAAGTTCGGGTTCTCGCTGGGTATCGAAACTCTGGCTCATCTACCCCAAGCTTTCTATGGCGCGCTTATTATCGGGTTTCTCCTGATTGAACCGCTGGGGCTTGGGAAGATCTACAACAACATTCGGGACTATCTTCTGGTATGGCCTTTCGGCTACACGAAGAAATAGCGGGAAGCACGAACGCCATGAATGCACCCATTGCCGCTAAGATACTGTCCCTCAACAATATTGAGGTCGTCTACGACCACGTTTCGCTTGCGATCAAAGGTGTTTCGATCGATGTGCCCGAGGGCGGAATGGTGGCCCTGCTCGGCGCCAATGGCGCGGGAAAGAGTACGACGCTGAAATCGATCAGCGGTTTGCTCACGGCCGAGCGGGGCGAGGTGCGGCGGGGCGAATTGCAGTTCCGCGGCCAAAGCCTTGGCGGCCTGATGCCGCAGGACCGCGTCAAGCTGGGGATCGCCCACGTGCTCGAAGGGCGTCGGGTGTTCGAACATCTCACGCCCGACGAAAACTTGATCGCGGCTTCGGCGTTGCATAGCCGCCAGGACATGAACCGCAACAAGGACCGGGTTTACAGTTATTTCCCACGTCTGCACGAGCGCCGGACCGTCGCGTCGGGTTATCTCTCCGGCGGCGAACAGCAAATGCTCGCAATCGGCCGTGCTCTGATGACCCAGCCAAAACTATTGATGCTCGACGAACCCAGCCTGGGACTGGCTCCTTTTCTCGTGGCTGAGATCTTCCAGATCCTCGGCCGCATCAACCGCGGTGAAGGACTTTCGATATTGCTGGTTGAGCAGAACGCCATTGCCGCGCTCGAAATTGTCTCCCACGGCTATCTGATCGAAAGCGGTCGCATCGTGATGCACGACAGTGCGGCTGCATTGAAGAAAAATCCCGACATTCAGGAATTTTACCTGGGAGGCGCGCAAAACAAGAATTTTCGTGACATCAAACATTATAGCCGG
>JAFEFK010000860.1 GCA_018240625.1 Pseudomonadota bacterium | reverse complement strand
AGTTTTCGATCCTGGACCTGCGCCAAGGGGCTTTCCTGTCAGGTGACCGGCAACGCGGCCACATCAAGTCATATGGGCACGTGCTTCGTCAGAGCGCGCTGAAGGCGGCCGTCGTGCGGTCGTATTACCTGCAAAGCGCTCTGGAACTATTCCGGCGGTTGGGGTTTGATGGCGCGACCAGTCATCTGCAGAGGCAGGCGATGAGCGATCCGGGGCAGAGCGAGAAGCAGCGCAATCGCGAGATTGCCCGGAATGAGAGCGAACGCGAGACCACCAGCGCTGTTCGTGTCAGCTCATGGGCCATCGGGATTGCCATCATCGTTGGCCTGATCGCGTTCGGCGTTATCGGGGCCTTACATCGCTGATGACGAGTTGCGCGACGGCGTCATCCTGAGATGCGAGCGCAAGCGAGCCTCGAAGGATCGCCGTCGCCCTTCGAGGCGCGCAAACGCGCGCACCTCAGGGTGACGGCTTCCAGTTCAACCTCAATTTACGTTTTCACCCCACCGTCCCGGCCGCACGGAGCTGCTTGATGTCCGCGTCGCCATATCCGGCGCCGCGAAGGATCTCGTCGCTGTGCTGGCCTACGCCGGGTGGCAGACGCGGGCGCACCTTGGCGCTGCCGTCGACCCAGATCGGGCTGTTGACCGTCAGCATGGTATCGCCTTCGAACGGCACCAGCACCTCGTTGTCGATCATCTGCTGGTCGGTCGGCAGATCGTCGAGAATGCCGACGACGCCGAACACCAGTCCGTTGCCGTCGAGGATCTTGCGCCATTCGGCCAGATCCTTGGTCGCGAATGTCTCGTCGAAAATCTTGATCAACTCGAGAGACCGCGCGTGCCGATCTTTTTTGGTTGCGAAGCGGGGATCGGTGACAAGGTCCTCGCGGCCCATGACCCGCGCAAGGGTCGGCCATTGCTTGTCCTCACTCAGAAGCGACAGGATCAGCCAGCGGCCGTCGCGGCAACGATAGTGATTGGTGACGGCGTTGAGCGCCCGCTCGCGGGGCCTGCGTTCCTGAAATTCAGCACCGCAGAGTTTGGCCTGCGCCAGTACGCTGGCGGCCCAGATGCCGTTGGCCATCAGATTCGAACTGACATGCGAGCCCTTGCCGGTGCGCTGGCGCTTGTAGAGTGCTGTGACAATGGCACTGTAGAGCGCCATGGCGCAGGGATGGTCGCCCATGCCGGCGACCGAGCGGGCCGGCGTGGTATGGGTGTCGGCGCGCACCAGATCCATCAGGCCGGAGCGTGCCCAATAGGCGTTGCTGTCGAAGCCGGGCTTGTTGGCCTCCTCGCCCGTTTCGCCGTAGCCGGTGAACGAGGCGTAGATCATGCGGTCGTTGAGCGGCGCCAGTTCGTCGTAGGTCAGGCCGAGTTTCTTGCGCACACCCGGTGGAAAATTCGTGATGAAGACGTCGGTTCCGGCAACCAGACGCCGCAGCACCTGTTGTCCTTCCGGCTTGCTGAGGTCGAGCGCCAGGCTCTTCTTGTTTCGCGATTCGAGCATCCACGCGTAGTTGTGCTGGCTGATCGGATAGCCCGGCAGGTTGGGCAAGTTGCGATAGGGATCGCCGGCGCCGGGAGGCTCGATCTTGATCACATCGGCGCCGAAATCGGAAAGCACGGTTGCAGCGGCAGGCGCGGCAATGAAACTCGCGCAATCCAGAACCTTGAGGCCTGCGAAGATGCCGTCGTCCATGTGAAGCCGCTCCCCGTATGTGCTCTTTTTTCCGCGCGGCGAAATCGATCGTCATCGCGTGGGCATCATTTCCGAAAGCTATTTGATCCGTCTTGCGGCGTGATGCAACGGTAGTTTCAGCACGGGGTCCGCCGTCCGGCGAGGTCAAGCACGCGGCGCTATCGTCCCTCCAATAACAACGATGTGATGCGGTTTGCGCATCGTCACTGCACGTTTTCAGGCCGCTGTTGCGCGCATGCGACCCTTTCGCGGCCTTGGCAAGCTAATCTGACCCAAGGCGGCGCCGTTTCGGCAGCTTATTTGACAACATGAAATGACGTGTCAATTGCGCGTGGCGCGTTCCAGCACCGGATTTTATGACGTGACAACAACCGACGTACAAGATCGACAACATCGGCCGCCACGCACATGGCTGCCGCCTCGTGCCGCCGGTGTGCTCGCGATGCTGTTCCTGGCGCTGGTTGTCAACGCTCCCAGTGAGGCGGTTGAACTGAGTTCAGGAATCTCGCAGCTCTACACCTCGGTCTCGATCTATCCGCCGACCGCGAAGTCGATGACAGTCTGCTACGGCTTCGTCTGCCGGCGCCGCGAGATTCTCGATTTTACATCCGCCGATAAAGCTGCGCTGACGCGGATTTTGGCGGCAGGCCGGACGTCCGCTGCCGCCGAGCGTCGGGCGGCGCAAAGGGCGGTGGTCTGGTTCGATCGGCGCATGGGTCCGATTATCGGAACCAACAAGCGCGTGGCCAAGGCTGATTTCCGCGCCGGCGATGACAAGCACAACTTCGATTGCTGGGACACCACGCGCAACACCACGAGCCTGTTGCTGGTGTTGCAGGACTGGGGACTTCTGAAATTTCACACGGTCGGCAATCCGCATTATCGCGGCAACACGCTGGTGCTGCAAACGCCGCACAACACCGCGGTGCTTGTTGAGAAGGCCAACCATGTGGAGTGGGTTGTCGACATGTGGCCGCGCGGCTACGCGCAACTGCCCGACGTCATGACCGTCGAGCAGTGGGTCAAGGAAGACTGAGCCTGCAGATCGAGGCTGTACACTCCCGCGCGGCCACGGCGCCACACGGTTGCTGATGTCGTGGTGGCAGATCAAGTCTGCGCTGTTGGCGTAAACTTGATTGCGTTGGCGGAGCCGATGTCATTCGCCGTGGAATGCACATCGACTGTCAGGACGCGACGCGCTCTCAACCTCTTTCGGGTTTTGCGGATCGCGCCGGCAAATCAAACCTTGAGGTTTTCAGCCGAGGTCTTGCCGCGGTTGGCAACTTCCTCAAATTCAACCGTCTGACCTTCATTGAGCGTCGAAAGGCCTGCCTTCTCGACCGCCGAAATATGGACAAACACATCCTTGCCGCCGCCGGCCGGCTGGATGAACCCGTAACCCTTGGTCGGGTTGAACCACTTCACAGTACCTTTAGCCATTCCCAAGTCTCCGCAGGATTGAAACGTTAGCAAATAGTCGGTCCCCGGAAACCGGCTTGTCCGACGGCGCAAACGATACGCGGTCTCGGGCCGGCTTGATAGATCAAACGCAATGCGGAAAATGTCCGAAACGGCCCGATATTCCGACCTGCGGCGGGTTTTTGCCTCGATTCCGGGCAATTCTGCCGCGGCAGAGGGTCGCGAACCCCTTCGCCCGCGGGACGCGGCGGGTTTCGGATACGCGCGGTAAGCCCCGGGCGAACCCAGGGGCCCAACGCGACGGCAGGCCTCCGACCTCAGTAAGTTGCGGTCAGATAATCGACGATCTTGCCGATATCGGCCTCCTCGATCGGAGCGCCATACACCTTGATCATCTTGTTCACTTCCGCCTGCCAGAAATCCTTTTTGAACTTCGGGCCGCGCGGCTGTGTCTGGATGTAGTCTGCCGAATGACATGCCGTGCAGTTATTTTTCACGACATCGAGATTGGGTCCCGGCTTGAACTGTGAGGTTTCGTCCGGGAGCTTGTAGTTGACCGGCTTCGCGCCGGCCGCCGTCAGAGTGAAGGCCGAGATGCCGCCGGCCAATCCGATGGCGCTGGCGAGAGCGAGAAGAGTTGCACGCGTCATGATCATCTCCCTCAAGCCGCCGTCACGCGGACGGTCTCGATGACGTTGCGCATGTAGCCCGCCGGATTCCATGTCGCTTCCGCCGGCTGCACCTGGCCGCCATTGCTGGTGGCGCGCACCTTGAGTTCATGCGGACCGGCTGCAAGCTTCACCGGCACCCTCCATTCGCGGAACGAGTACTTGCCGTAGTTCCGGCCGAGCCGCGCATTTTTCCAGGTCTTGCCGCCATCGATCGACACCGCGACCTCCTTGATTCCGGTGCCGCCGTCGAACGCGATTCCCTTCAGGAGCTTGCCGCCGCTCCTGACTTTCGCGCCGTCGGCGACATTGGTGATGAAGGAGCGGACGTTGAACTTGTTGATCGGGACGGTTGCCTTCGGCGCGGTGCCGGGTTCGACGCAGGCGCAGGCATTGTCTGGAATGCGATAGGCCGTCTTCATCCAGAAGTTGTCAAAGACGCTGTCGATCACGGTGATCTCGTTGAGGTGCTTGACCCAGTAGGTCCCGTAATATCCGGGGACGACGAGCCGAACCGGAAAGCCGTTCAAAATGGGCAGGTCCCGTCCATTCATGAGATAGGCCAGCATCACTTCGCCGTCGCGGGCGTGGTCGAGGTCGAGGGCCTTGGCAAAGTCAGGCGTCTTGTCGCTGACGGGGCCGTCCATGCCGCCGAAGACCACCTGCTTCGCGCCCGTCTGCACGCCGGCCTGATCGAGCACGGCCTTGAGCGGCACGCCGCGCCAGCGCGCGTTGCCCATCGCACCATTGCCCGACTGCCCCCCGGCGACGCGGGGATTGGACAGGCCGCGGCTGTTGCCCGAGCACTGGTTGACGGCGACGATTTCCGTCGCCTTCATTTTCTTGAGATCCTTGAGCGACAGTTTCAGCGGATGATCGACCTTGCCCTTGACCTCGATCGTAAACGTGTCGGGATCGATGTTGAGCGGGATGTCGGCCAGATGATAGCGGACGAAAAACGCGTCGTTCGGGGTGATGACACTCTCGTTGAAGACCGAGAACGGCGTTTCAAGTTGCGGCGGGCGGCTGGTCAGGCCGATCATCACGCGCTTCTGGGGATATTTCACCAGCGGACGTTCGCCGTTGTCGAACGGCAGCGTCACGGTATTGGCCGCGAATGCCTTGAGTGGATTGAGGCCGGATATCGCACCGAATGCCAGTCCGGCACCGACGCGCTTCATCATTTCCCGTCGATCGAGCATAGGCTTCCTCCGAAGCTTCGTTGTTGTGACCTGTCATCACGGGTCAACCAGCTTCAAGTGTGTCATCGGGCAGCGGCAAGTCAATCGATGAGTTCCGGATATACCGTTAGATGCAATCGATGGATCGGACCGGTTGTTTTGCGGTGCAGCAGTTGCGGGCAACCGTGCCGCGCCGATGCTCGGACGCAAAACCGCCGGCCATTGCTGGTGGCCGGATTTTTCCGAACCGCCAAAGCACGATCAGTTCCACACTACGCGGCGGCCGTCTCACCGCGGTCGACGATCGCGGACAGCGTCTTCGCGTCGGAAACGGCTTGAACGTGCATCGGTTCCGCGCGTCCGCGAATGGTGATTTCCTGTTCGCGTACGCCTTCGAATCGAAGCCTGGCAGTCTTGCAAACTTCATCCGACAGCACGACCTCGCAATCCAGCGTCTTCGTCATGTCCTGCAATCGCGCAGCGACATTGACCGCATCGCCCAGCGCCGTGAACACCACATGATCGCGATAGCCGATGTCGCCAATGATGACTTCACCGCCATGAATGCCGATCCCGAACCGGATGGGATCGCGCCTGTCGTGGCGAAAAAATTCGTTCAACTCGTCGACGTTCGCGGCGATCATTGCTGCGGCTCGAACCGCCTGCCGGCAGGCGGTGGCCGGATCGGTGTCCAGGCCGAACAGTGCCAGCAGGCCGTCGCCGACGAACTGGTTGGGTTGGCCGCCGCAACCAGCCACGGCGGCCGAAACCGCGCCCAGGAAACGATTGACGATGAACACGGTATCGAACGGAAGCAGCTTTTCCGCCAGTTGGGTTGAACCACGCATATCGACAAACATGCTGACGAGATATCGCTCCTGGCCGATCCGGTGCGATTGCGCCGCGTGAGCATTCGCCGATATGGCGTGTGGCATGAACAATTGAAAGAACGACAGGTCGGCTTGAGGCCGCAATTGGCAGGCGAGACGGATTGACGGGTCTCCTGTCCCCACGCGGCCCAGCACAAATGCCTCGCGTTTCGATGGCTCGGGCAGGGTGCTGCAATCGCCGATGATCCGGATACGGCAGGTCGAGCATCGCGCGCGTCCGCCGCAAACGCTGGCGTGGGGAACGTTGTGGCGAAGGCTTGCTTCGAGCACGCTCAAGCCTTTCGGGACGCGAAGCGTGCGGCCGTTGCCGTAGGACAGCGTGACCATGCCGCGCCGGCGTTCGCGCAGAAAGCGCGCGCCGCGCGCGGCGAGCGCGAGCCCGATCAATCCGAGATAACCGATCAGGGAATAATCCGCGATATCGGCGAGCACGTCTTGCTCATGAGTCGTGCCGACTTGTTCAGGGGCCAGATTCTCGGCCTGCCATTTGGCGTTTTCGCTATCGGCAACGACGGTGCGTCCGCCCTGATAGAGGCCGAGCATGGCAAGCGTGGGAATCAGGATCGCGGCGGCGAGCAGGTAGGGCGCGGCTGCCGTGAAGAATTTCTTCATCCGCAGCCAGAAGTAGATTCCGATGCAGCCGTGGATCCAGGCGACGTTCAGCACGAGGAACATCAGCCATTTCCTGTAAGGCCAGACGATCCAGTAGGCGTAGAACGCCTGGGGGTAGAGCTTTTCGTGTCCGAACAGGGTTTGACCGAGGCGCACGCCGACGATATGGGCGATCACGAGCGCCGGGACGCTGAGGCCGAGCACCAGTTGCAACGGTTCGATCGCTTTCCAGCGAAACTGCCGCCGCTCGTACAGCGCCCACAGGCCGAGGCCCA
>JAFEFK010000085.1 GCA_018240625.1 Pseudomonadota bacterium | reverse complement strand
CGCGACGGTCGCGGCATACGACATAGGTTCGCGAAAAGCGGCTCTCGTTTTTCAAGGCGCGCAACCGAAGCCATTCATTCAGCGCAGGCTCGCCGCAGTCGAATGCCGAAAGATCATGCGTAGCATTCAGCGGGACAGGAGCCGAGAGCTCCGGGCTCGATCCGCTCTCTACCTCTTCCATGCCGGCATCCGACGCAACAGAGACCGCAGCTTCGGCCCCGGTGCGGGCGGATTGTCGAGCGCATGCATGAAAGCGTCGTAGCGCTCAGCCTCGAGCACGAACAGGCGCTGATCGAGCAAGACGTCGATCGCCTGCGTCCGGGCCGTCTCGATCATGAACTCCGTGCGGGTCTTACCGAGAATTGCCGCCGCGTCGTCGATCAGTTGCCGTGTGGTGTCTTCGATGCGCAGGTTGATACTGCCCTTGGTCTCCGAAACGGTCGAGCGCTCCGCGACCGCAACGGCTGAATGTCTCGAACTTCCGGGAGATGATGGATGGCGTTTCGACATCGGTTAAACATATGCGCTGTATATACATTGTCAATACAAGCTAGTTCGGCGAAGACCACTGCCCAAAGTTCATGCCCTCTCCACCACCTCATCGCTGATGATGTGGAATTTCACGAGGTCCATGCGGCCGAAGCTGGTGGTCAATGCGACGTCGGCGGCGTCGCGGCCGGTCGCCATCAGGATGCGGCCGATCCGCGGCGTGTCATGACGCGCGTCGAGGGTGTGCCACTGTCCGGATAGATAGACCTCGAACCAGCCGGAAAAGTCCATCGGCGCCGGATCGGCGGGGACGCCGATGTCGCCCATATAGCCGGTGCAGTAGCGCGCCGGGATGCCCATGCAGCGGCAGAATGTCAGCGCCAGATGCGCGAAGTCGCGGCAGACCCCGGTACCCTGTTCGTAGACGTCGTGCGCCGACTTCATGGCATGGGCGTATTGATAGCCGAACGTCACATGATTGTGGACGAAGGTGGTGATCGCCGCGGCCCGCGCCCAGCCGGGCTGCGTGTTGCCGAACAGCGACCAGGCGACATCGGTCAGCTTGTCGGTTTCGCAGTAGCGGCTCGGCATCAGATACAGCAGCACATCGTCCGGGAGTTGTTCGATCGGCGCCTGGTGCGCCGAAGGCACCACCGCATCGGGCAATCCGGTATCCCGCACCAGCGCGCTGCCCTTGAAGGTAACGCCGCCGGCCGGCGCGATCAGCCGCCCGCAGATATTATCGAAACTGTCGCGATAGAAATGGATCGGCACGTCGGGCTCGGTGGCGATGATTTCGGTTTCGAGGATGTCGGCCGCCCGCGACGGATGAATGCTGAGCATGATCACCATCGGCGTCGGCTGCGCAGCCGCGTAGGCGATATCGAAACCCACCTTGATCTTCATCCCTGCACCCCTGTCTCTTCCCCGACCGATACGACGCTGATGCCGACATCCATGCCGAGAAACGCGTCGGCCGGTCCAAGGTAAGTGCCGTGCAGCGGGATCGCCTGATGCGGATCGCGCGCCACCGCGACCCGGATCAGATCGCGGCTGCCGACGATGCCGTTGGTCGGATCGAACTCGATCCATCCCGCGCTCGGCAGATAAACCTGCACCCACGCGTGCGTCGAACCGCCGCCGACGTAGCCGCTTTCGCGGTCGCCCGGCACGAACAGGTATCCCGAGACGAAACGTGCGGCGATGCCGAGCCGGCGCAGCGCCTCGATCATCAGCAGAGCGAAGTCGCGGCAGGTGCCCGATCCCGTCTGCAAGGTATCGAGCGGATGTTGCGTGCCATGCTCGTGGCGCTTGCGATACCGGAACGAACCCTTGATGCCATGGGTCATGCCGCTCAGGATATCGAACGTCGGCGTCGGTCCCTCGCGGTCGAGAAAATTCCGCGCCCATGCCGACAATTCGCCCTCCGCGTCGCCGTATTGCGGGCGGACGAACTGAAGCAGGTCAGGAAGTTCCTCGTCGTCGTACGGAAACGGATAGAAATAGGCCTGATCGTCCGGCGTCAGCGCGAACGCCTCGGCGGGCATCTGCGCGACGGTCGCGGTGCTCGTAACCGAAAGACGAGATGCGCGCCGATCGAACGTAGCTATCGCCACGCTGTTGTCGAACACGTCGTGAATCCAGCGCAGGCTCGCCGGGTTCGGCTCGACCTCGAGCTGATGGGACAATACCCGCATATCGTGGCCATCGTTGGGGCGCAGCATGATGCGGTGCTCGCCAAACGCAACGGGACGATCGTAGCGATATTCGGTCTTGTGATGAATCGTCAGCAAAGACATGGTAGCCGCGTTGATGTGATTGAATCCTACAGGCGACCTTACCATTCAGGCGGCACAATCTTGCATCAGTTGCCGCCCGATGAGGCAAACAGATAAAAGGAAACAGCTCTGAACCGCGACTACGACCGATATCTACGCGTGGGAGGCAATCCGGTTCCGCCGGTCCTCGAGCGCAACGCCACAGGCCGCTCGCCGTTCCTGCTGACCTGCGACCATTACGGCCGCTTGATTCCCGATGCGCTCGGCGATCTCGGCCTGCCCGAAAGCGAACTCACGCGGCATATCGCGTGGGATATCGGCATCGCAGGCGTGGCCGAGCGGATGTCGGATGCGCTCGGCGCGCATCTGATCGCGCAACGCTATTCGCGGCTGGTGATCGACTGCAACCGGCCGCCGGATGTCGCCAGTTCAATCCCCGTACTGAGCGAGGCCACGACCGTTCCCGGCAACGTGGGGATTTCGAAAGCCGACGCCGAACAACGCCAACAGGCGATCTTCGAACCTTATCACCGCCGAATCGACGACGTGATCGACACGCGCCTGCGCGACGGGCGCGCGACGGTGCTGATGTCGCTGCACAGTTTTACGCCGGTTTATGCTGGGGTTGCGCGACCCTGGCACATCGGCACGCTGTATCATCGCGACAGGACGGTGGCGCCGCTGCTGCTCAAGCTATTGCGAGCGGAAGGCGACCTCGTAACCGGCGACAACGAACCCTACGCGGTGAGCGATTTGACCGACTATACCATTCCGATGCACGGCGAGGCGCGCGGGCTGATGAACACCGGCATCGAGATCCGGCAGGACCTGATCGGCGACGAGGCCGGACAGGTGCAATGGGCGGAGCGGCTGACACGGCTGTTTCGCGAGATCGAGGCGACACTGGTTACGCCGAAGGCAGCGCGCGTGTGAAAGGATGCACCGACACGTTGGCAGACCTCTCCCCGGTGGGGAGAGGTGAACCGAGAGCCTATCCTCCACCTCTCCCGCTTGCGGGGGAGGTCGACCGGCAAGCGTAGCGACGCCGGTCGGGTGGGGGTCGATTATCGTAGCTTGACCCTCACCCGCTCCCTCGCCCTTTCAGGGGAAGGGAGCGGGAGGCCGCGACCGGTGCGAGCGACAATGAGCATCACTTGATCGCCGCATAGTATGCGACACCCCACACGGCAATCACAATCAGCCACAACAGCCACGCGCCGCCAACGCGCGGATTCAGCACGGCCTGTTCGGCCTTTTGCGGATTGACGTAGACTTTTACGCTGGTGCCTTCCCGGTATTTCGCCGCCGTGTGCTTGGCCAGCCACTGCGAACTCGAGGTCAGCTTGCCGCCGAGCGACACGTCGTGGCCGATGTAGGGAATGCCGTTATACTCGTAGGAATAAGTCAGCCGCGCGCGATACATCATACCCGCGCGGGGCTCACCGACATTCGAGGCGCCGCGAAACGCATCGACATCCGACATCGTGACCTTACCGGGCACGACCGGCCACGCTTTCGCGACCGAGGCCTGCCACTGCATCATCAGTGCGAACAGCGCCACCACCACGCCAAAGGCCGAGAACGCGACCACGGCGCCGGACATTTCCGCATTTGGAATACCGCGGCTGACCATCTCTGTAATCTGGTGCAGGCCGAACGCGGAGCCGAACACCACGGCCAGCAGGATCGCGCCGGCAATGCCGATGCAGCCCCACATGCCCTTCGGCGCATCGCGCTCCAGCACGGCGTCCTTCGGATGCAGCGGATTGTAGTAGACGGTGACGGCCTTGCCGGCCGGATATTTCGCGAGCGTCTCGGCCACTTCGAAATTACCGAGATCCTCGCCGATCGAAACGCGGTTGTTGCGGAAGGAAACGCCCGCGACCGAATACTCATAGACGACGTTGGCGAAGTTGCGCTGCTCGTGGCTACGGCCGCTCGCGCGATCACCGTCGATGACGCGCACCGAGCGCATCTGCGCGGCCGATGTCACCACCCGCCCCTCGACGGAAGGCCAGTCGCTGGCCGCGCGAACCTGAAGCGTCTTGTAGGCGGCGGCGATGACGATGACGCCGAACGGCGCCAGCAGCATCGCATAGACGAACCACGGTAAATCCGGCATTCGCGCCCCCGGCATCGCGGCGCGGTGGGCGCCCGCGACGTTAGACGCGCAACGCCGAGGTCAGGTTCAACAGGCCTGCGTGAGGCGTCACCTCGCCCGCGTCAGCGCCAGCCAGATGCCGCCGCCGATCATCAGGCTGCCCGACATGCGCGAGATCAACTGCGTCCGCCGCGCCGACATCAATGTCCGCGCACCTCCGGCCAGCAACGCATACATCCCGTCGGTGAGACCGGCGATGACCATGAAGGTCGCGCCGAGTACGATCACCTGCGGCAACTGATCGTGCTCCGGATCGATGAACTGCGGAATGAAAGCGCCGAAGAACACCAGCACCTTGGGATTGCTGAGCAGCACCAGCAGACCTTGCAGGAAGAAGCCGCCGCGCGGCGGCGGTGGCGGCTCATCGGCCGCGATCGCGACCGCGGGCGCACGCACCAGCTTGATGCCGAGCCAGACCAGGTAGGCCGCGCCGGCGAAGCGCACCCAGTCGAACCAGTAGCCCATGGTCGCCATCAGCGTCGTCAGGCCGACCGCGACGATGCCGATGGTGAGCGCGAGCCCCAGTTGCGCGCCGGCAATGTTGATGAACGCGGCACGCGTGCCGTGGCGCAGACCGTTGGCGACGACCATCGTCACGATCGGACCGGGCAGCAGCGCCAGCGCGACGCAGGCCGCGACGAAGGCGAGATAGAGATGAAGGGACATGGCGGGACTCGCGAGAACCAGGAGGCGGTTCGATTATGCACGATCGGAGCGCCGGTGAAAGATTGCTCCCTCTCCCCGTTCTCGCGGGGAGAGGTAAGCGAGAAGCGCGGCACGAAACCTGAGCTTGACATGCAACCGTATGGTTGCCTATTGTCAACCCATGGATGAGGTGTTCAAGGCGCTGGCCGACGCGTCCCGGCGATCGCTGCTGGACAGGCTGCATGCCGAGAACGGCCAGACCCTGAACGAACTCTGCGACGGCCTCGCCATGACCCGGCAGGCCGTGACCAAGCACCTTGGGATTCTCGAGGCGGCCAATCTCGTCAGCACGGTGAAGCGCGGCCGCGAAAAACTGCACTACCTCAATCCGGTGCCGATCCATCAGATCGGCGAACGCTGGATCAGGAAATTCGAGCGCGGAAAGCTTGCCGCGCTCAGCGATTTGAAACGCAGGCTGGAGAGCAGTGATGAGTAAGCCGGAATTCGTCTACGTAATTTACATCAAGACCACAGCGGAAAAATTATGGAATGCGCTGACCGATCCGGATACGAACACGAAATACTGGTTCGGCGCGCATCAGGAGAGCGATTGGAAGGCGGGCTCATCCTGGAAGATCGTATTCGCCGACGGCAGCGTCGCCGACACCGGCGAAATCGTGGAGATCGATCCGCCGAAACGAATGGTCATCCGGTGGCGCAACGAATTCAGACCCGAGTTGAAAGCCGAAGGTTACTCCCGCTGCACGACGCAGATCGAACCGGCCGACGGCGCGGTGAAACTGACGATCACGCACGCCCTCGACGGCGATGGCACCAAATTCATCGCGGCCGTTTCGGGCGGATGGCCGCTGATCCTGTCCAACCTCAAATCGCTGCTGGAGACCGGCGACATCGCGGTCGCGGTGAAAAAATGAACATCGCCGGCTTCCACCCCGATACGGTCTACACCATCTACATCGCCGCCACGCCGGATAAGGTGTGGCAGGCGCTGACGTCGGCGGAGTTCAGCCGGGCATATTTCTTCGGCTTCGCGGTCGAGATGGAGCCGAAGGTCGGCGGCGCATTCAACGTGCGCGCGCCGGACGGCTCGCTTCACATCGATGGCGAAGTCATCGAACACGATCCGCCGCGCAAACTCACAGTCACCTGGAATGTCAACTGGCCCGGTCTCGTCGACAAGCTCGGCCAGACGCTCGTGACCTACGAGATCGGCCAAGCGGGAGATGCCGTGCGGCTGACCATGACGGAGTCGCATCAGCGCGTGCTCGACGACGACGTTCTGTCGGGCGGACGGCAAGGCTGGCCCGCGATCCTCTCCAGCCTGAAAAGCCTGCTCGAAACCGGACGGCCGCTCGCGGTCACGATGGAGCCGCCACGGCGCATGATGGCCGCGCTGAAGAAGCTCGGAATCGAGACGCCCTGAGGCGATTGCATGCAAAAGGCCCCGGACGTTCCGGAGCCTGATGCGAATGTTAAAATCGGACCGCTAGAGCCGTCCCATCAATAGCAGGATGACGAGGACAATGATGATAAGCCCAAGACCGCCACCGCCGTAATAACCCGTTCCGTAGAACGGTCCGCCGCCGATGCCGCTGAAGCCGCCCAGCAGCGCGATGACCAGAATAATCAGAATGATTGTACCGATGCTCATGTCGTTCCTCGCTTGGTTAGTGGTGCATGAAAATGGCGAGGAGAATGATCAGCGGAATCGGAATTCCGATGATCCAGAGAAGAAGTCCGCGTCCAAAGCCCATGTTCGCCTCCTGTTTGCTGATGCGACAACTCGGCGCGATGAGCGTTGTTCCCCGCAAAGGAACCGACAATTTTCTCACAAGGATGGGAACGAATTCTATCGAGCGTGCGGCCTCCGCGTGGTGCCGCTGACGTTGTCGCTGCGGACGGTGAAGCGCAGCGCAAACCGGCCGCGGCGCATCGAGCGCGCTTATCGTTCCGCGAAAGCGGCGAGATTTGCGAGGGTCGACGTGATGCCCTTGTGATGATCGTCCCCGCTTATTCCCGGCGGAACACCCTCGCATACGATGGTGACTCCGGTCCCATCCGGAACAGCAGCTAAAACTGTGGCAATCGTCATTTGGCCGGCGAACGCCGGGTCATTGGAAACGAACTCAACCTGCTCGACGACGCGCTCGTTTGGAATCAACTCGAGAAACCGGCCCTCGACAACATCCGTATCATCCGACGTCTTGCCTCGCGCCTCGCGAAGCGCCGTCCCGTATGACAGGGCCAAGCGGAAGGCACCGCCCTCGCGCGGGTCGAAGGCCTCGACGCGGCACGTCATCCCTGCGGGCGCGCGCCAAACGGCGACGGCTTCCGGATCGAGCAGCGCGCGATAGATAATTTGCGGCGACGCCTTGATCACGCGTTCGCCCCAATCGGCGATCCCTCCGTCCACAATTCGCCGCACGTTCTCGCGTTCCCTACCCCGTCAGCGCCGCCTTCACGAGGCCGCTGGCCTTGCCGAAATCCATCTGCCCGGCATATTTCGCCTTCAGCGCACCGATCACCTTGCCCATGTCCTTGATCCCGGCGGCGCCGGTGTCCTTGATGGTGGCGGCGATCGCAGCCTTGACGTCATCGTCGGACATCTGCTTCGGCAGGTAGGCAGAGATGACGAGAATTTCCGCCCGCTCCTGCGCGGCCAGTTCCTCGCGGCCACCCTTCTCATAGAGTTCGACCGACTCCTGGCGCTGCTTGATCATCTTCTGAAACACGCCGAGCAGGTCGCCGTCGGACAGCGGCGGCTTGCCCTGCCCGCGCGCGTCGATGTCGGCGTTCTTGATAGTCGCGTTGACCATGCGCAAGGTCGAAAGCTTGCGCTCGTCCTTGGCCCGCATCGCGTCCTTGACGGCGTTATTGAGGTCGTCGCGCAGCATGTCGGCTCCTTCCCGGTCGACCGGGCTGATCTCACAGGTGCGGGATTTATGTGCTTTTCGCGGGCAGCACAACCGTACGCCTAGCGGTCGAGCCAGATGTCGATCGCCTCGCCCACGGCTTCTGGCTGCTCCATCGAGGCAAGGTGCCCGCATTGCGCGACGATCTCCAGCACGGCTCCGGGAATGGCGTCGGCCATCTCGCGCGAGTATTCGTTCGAGATCAGCCGGTCCTCGTCGCCCGAAAGCACCAATGTCGGCACGCTGATGTCCTTCAGGAACGGGCGCGAGTCGATCCGCGCCATGATCGCCGCCTGATGCCGCAAATAAACCTCCCGGCCGGTATCGAGCCGGGTCAGGCGCGTACGCTGTTTCAGCACTTCGTCGTCGACCCGTGACGGATGGACCAGCATCGGAAAGTTTGCTTCCATCGCCTCGTCGAAACGCCCGTCATGAATCATCGCAATTGTCGCCTTGCGGCGCTCGGTCACCGCGGGCGGATCGAGCCGCGCCTGGGTATTCATTAGCATCAGCCGCGCAACCCGCTGCGGGGCTTGCCGCATCATCTCCAGCACGATGTAGCCGCCCAGAGAATGTCCGATCAGCGAGAACGCCGTAGCGGGTGCTTCGGCCAGCACCCGCGCGGCCATGGCGGCGATGGTGTCGTCCCGGGTGTGGTTAGCGACAAAGACGGACCCGCGGCGCCACAGCGCGGGGAGAATATCGAGATGCGACTGCACCGAACTGCCAAGACCGGGAACGAGGACGACGGGTTGGGATGCGGCCATGGTCGATCTCCGGCAGGCTATCTGGAGGCGAAACGCCACGATAAGACGCGCGTTTATGTTGTCAAATCAGGCGCTTTCGGCTGCCGTGTGGATGGGCGAATTACGGCTTTGACGTCAGGCAGTGACGGGTCTATGTGATGCACTCATGACCACATCGGAAAATGCTTCAGCCTGGCCGGACCTCAAACCGACCGCGCTTCTCGTGCTGGCCGATGGCACCGTGCTGGAAGGTTTCGGCCTCGGTGCGGAAGGCCAGGCGGTCGGCGAAGTCTGTTTCAACACCGCGATGACCGGCTACGAGGAGATTCTCACCGATCCCTCCTATGCCGGACAGCTCATCACCTTCACATTTCCCCACATCGGAAATGTCGGCACCAACGATGAGGATATCGAGACGGTGAACATGGCGGCGACGCCGGGCGCGCGCGGCGTGATCCTGCGCAGCGCCATCACCGATCCGTCGAACTATCGCGCCGCCAAGCATCTCGATCAGTGGTTGAAGGTGCGCGGCATTATCGGTATCTCCGGCATCGATACCCGCGCGCTGACCGCGCTGATCCGCAGCAAGGGCATGCCCAACGCCGTGATCGCGCATGCGAAGAACGGCCAGTTCGATCTGCATGGCCTGAAAGAAGAGGCGCGCGAGTGGCCCGGCCTCGAGGGCATGGACCTCGTGCCGATGGTGACGAGCGCCCAGCGCTACACCTGGGACGAGACGCCGTGGGCGTGGGAAAAGGGTTTTGGCCGGCAGGACACACCTGAGTTCAACATCGTCGCGGTCGACTACGGCATCAAGCGCAACATCCTGCGGCTGCTTGCGGGCGAAGGCTGCAAGATCACCGTGGTGCCCGCCACCACCTCGGCCGAAGACATTCTGGCGATGAAGCCGGACGGCGTATTTCTGTCCAATGGCCCCGGCGATCCGGCGGAAACCGGCAAATACGCGGTGCCGGTGATCCAGAAGGTCATCGAGTCCGGCACGCCGACCTTCGGCATCTGCTTGGGTCACCAGATGCTCGGCCTCGCCGTCGGCGCGAAAACCAAGAAGATGCATCAGGGACATCACGGCGCCAATCATCCCGTCAAGGACGAGACCACCGGCAAGGTGGAGATCACTTCGATGAACCACGGGTTCGCGGTGGACGAGGCGACGCTGCCGAAGGGCGCGACGCAGACCCACATTTCGCTGTTCGACGGCTCCAACTGCGGCATTCAGCTCGAGGGCAAGCCGGTGTTCTCGGTGCAATATCACCCCGAGGCCTCTCCGGGGCCGCGCGACTCGCATTACTTGTTCAAGCGGTTCGCGGATCTGATGCGCGAGAGCAAGCGGGCGTGACGCTTCGCGCCGCGCGACAGAGGCCGAAACGAGCACGCCCATGACGCACGAGCCGCGGCTGATTCAGAAGTCGCGTCTCGACGCGCTGGTCGACGGCGTCTTTGCGGTCGCGATGACGCTGCTGGTCATCGACATCAAATTGCCCGAAGGGTTTCATCCCGCGACCGGGGCCGAACTGCTTGAGGCCTTGTCAGCGCTCAAGATACAGTTCCTGGTCTATGTGATCAGTTTCCTTGTCCTCGGAATGCGATGGGCGTCTCTTGCGCAGGCAACCAAGCCGCATGAAACGGTGAACGACCATTTTCTAAGATGGTCGCTGATCCATCTTTTCCTGATCACCTGCATTCCGTTTTCGACCATGGTGGTCGGCCGTTATGGCGATCTCGCGCCCGCCATCTGGATTTACGCCGGCAACACCCTGCTCGCCGCATTCGTCGCGATGCAGTTGCTGGCGCTCGCAGCGCCCCACATCGGCGCGGTCGCTGCGCGAACTCGTCGCGTCGATCTTGTCGTCCTCGTTGGCACGTCGCTGCTCGTGATCGGCGTCAGCCTGATCGAGCCGCGCCACGCCATGTGGTTCTATCTCCTCAATGTCCTATCGCCAGTGTTCCGCAAAACCCGGAGCGCTGCGCACGGAACACAGCAATGAGCGAATTACAGGCATCGACGAACTTCGGCCTCACCTCGCCCGACGTTCTGGCGTCGATGAGCGGCCTCGATTTCCTGCGCAAGATGTTTTCGGGCGAACTGCCGCACGCCACCATGATGCAGCAGGTCGGCTTCACGCGTGGCAGCGCCGAGCCGGGCTTCGTCGTGTTTCAGGCCCAACCCGGGCCGCAGCACTACAATCCGATCGGCAGCGTGCACGGCGGCTTCGCCGCGACGCTGCTGGATTCAGCGATGGGCTGCGCAGTGCAATCGATGCTGCCGGCAGGGAGCGGCTACACCACGCTCGAGTTCAAGGTCTCGCTGATCAAGGCGATCACGGCGGATACCGGCGAGGTGCGCGCCGAGGGCCGCACGCTGAACGTCGGCCGCCGCGTCGGTACCGCGGAAGGCCGGCTGCTGGACGGCAAAGGCCGTCTGCTCGCGCATGCCACCACGACATGCCTCGTCTTCGAATTCCCGAAGTAAATGCGCGGAACGTAACGCGGCCCTGGCCGTTTTATCCTCACACAATTCAGTTCGGAGACGATCATGTCGGCGGTCCGCGACGGCGTTAAACCACGCGCGCTTGTATTTGAGGATGACGGCCTCGTCCCCAATAGCGTGTTGCCGCTCGTGCTCTACCGCGATGCGATCGATACCAATACCGACGATCCCGAGCGCACCATCGAACAGGTGTTCAGCGGCAATGGCTGGGGCGGTCTTTGGCGCGACGGCATTTACGACTATCAGCACTATCATACGACGGTGCACGAAGCGCTCGGCGTGGCGCGTGGCCACGCGCTCGTGCTGTTCGGCGGCGAGCGCGGCGCCGCCATTCAGCTTGCGGTGGGCGATGTCGCTATCTTGCCGGCTGGCACCGGCCACAAGTGCCTGTTTGCCAGCCACAACTTTCGCGTCGTCGGCGCCTACCCGCCGGGACGCGCGATGACCGTTACGCTGCCGACCTACGACAACCATCGCAAGGCGCTGCAACTCATTCCAACCGTGCCGCGCCCGGAAACCGATCCGGTTGAAGGCGCCGATGGCGCGCTGGTCAAGCTGTGGACGACGTCAGACGCCGCGCGTTAATCGGCGGCGTCTTCATTCTGGACGTCTTCATTCTAATCGGCCACTCACATAAGCAGCGTTGGCATTACCCGCGATTAGTCGGCGATGCCAGCGTCCGGCGGATCGATGCCGAGCGCGGTCGCAAGCGCGATGAGATGATCCTGCTCGTCGATGAGAATGTCGCGCAGGCTTTCGGCGATGGCGAATTCGTTCAACTCGTCGGCCTGGCGGACCCGGCGACGGTATTGCCGGATGGTTTCCTTTTCGTTTTCCAGGTCGAACTTCAGCATGTCTTGGGCGTTGTCCGAGGTCTTGACCGGCTTCGGCGTCACCGACGGCATGCCGCCGAGATAATCGATATGGTTGGCGACCTTAAGCGCATGCGCCAGTTCCTCGCCGGCGTGAACCGCCAGTTCGTCCGCGATGTTCATGTATTGCGCGCCCTTGAGCACCTGCGAATAATTCACATAAGCGATGATCGCCTGATATTCGCGCGACAAATCTTCGTTGAGACCTTCGATGAGATCTTTGCGGGTGGTCTTCTGGTCGGACTTATGGTCGGACTTGGACATGGATTCTCCTGTCGTGGTCGATTGCTCAGATGGCGTTATTCTTTGATCTTCCGGAAATCCTCCGAGCGAAGCCGGTGGAGTCGGGTTAGATATTGCGGAATGGAGTGCCCACCGACACGATGGCCCCGGATTCATCAATTATCTCAAAGGCCATGCTTTTCGCAGGGATTCGGTTTTCCCCGTTGCTGCAAAGCCCTCTATATCTTTGCAACGCAAAGGTATAACGCCGGTTCCATTCACGGGAACAAATATCGGGCCGACCATGGACGACTGGATCGACTATTACGATTCCACCCATACGATTTACGTCAGCAAGCTGCATCGCGATGTCCACTTCGAGACGATCGCGGCGGATATCATCGGCTATATCTCGTCGAAGGATTCGGTCGTTCTGGACTATGCCTGCGGCGAAGCGCTTTCCGCTGAGAAAGTGGCCGACGCCTGCGGCAGGCTGATCCTGGCGGAGCCGGCGCCGGGCGTCCGTGGCCGGCTGGTGTCGCGCTTCGCGCCGAACACCAAGATCCGGGTGCGCTCGCTGGATGAACTGCGCCATATGGACGAGAAGTCGATCGATCTGGCGGTGATGAATTCGGTCGCGCAATACATGACGCCGGCCGAACTCGACACCGCGTTCGCGGTTATCCGCCGCCTGCTCAAGCCTGCAGGCCGGCTTGTCGTGGGCGACATCCTGCAACCGCATGTCGGCATGTCGGGCGACGTCAAGGCGCTGCTCCGCTTCGCATCGAAACATGGATTCGTGAAAGATGCGCTGTGGGGGCTGGCCCGCACAGCCTTGTCCGACTACCGGGAACTCCGCACCAAGATCGGTCTGCAACGCTACAGCGAGGCCGACATGCTGGCGAAACTCGCGGCCGCCGGATTCACCGCGACGCGCGCGCCGATCAATATCGGTCACAACCGGTCCCGCATGACCTTCGTGGCACGCATCGCCTTTGCTCGCTCGGGCGAATCCTGAGGTGGGCTCGAGTTGCCGGGCCTCGTCCAATTAACCTTACGTTAAGCATTCGCTCGACTTCACCGGATTGTTTCGGAATATATCCACGGCCCGGTGGCGGAAGTGTCTACGCGGGAGCTGTGCAAAGCTTTTTATCCTGGTTCAAATCCAGG
>JAFEFK010000859.1 GCA_018240625.1 Pseudomonadota bacterium | reverse complement strand
GCCGCCGACCCGGACTGTTCCGGGTCAGCCGTTCTCGCAGCCGCCTCCGGTACCGCGTAACGACATTATTGGTTTGTTTCCGCAGCCCGAGGTTCCGCGGTGAGCGTTGCAATCATCGACTATGGATCCGGCAACCTGCACTCGGCCGCCAAGGCGTTCGAGCGCGCGGCGCGCAGCATGGAGGATCCGGAAAAGATCGTCGTGACGCGCGATCCCGACGTGGTGTTTCGGGCCGATCGCGTGGTGCTGCCCGGCGTGGGTGCGTTTGCGGATTGCCGGAGCGGCCTCGATGCACTCGATGGCATGGTCGAGGCCATGACAGAAGTCGTGCGCGACAAGGCACGCCCGTTTTTCGGCATTTGCGTCGGCATGCAGTTGATGGCGACGCGGGGCAAGGAAAACGTCACGACCGACGGGTTCAACTGGATATCAGGCGATGTCGAGAAGATTTCACCGCGTGACGAGAACCTGAAGATTCCGCACATGGGCTGGAATACGCTCGACGTGCTTCGCGAGCATCCAGTCCTTGAACGGCTGCCGCTGGGGCCGAAAGGCCGTCATGCCTATTTCGTGCATTCGTACCATCTGAATGCGGCCAATGAGGCCGACATACTCGCACGCGCGGATTACGGCGGGCCGGTGACGGCCATCGTCGGCAAAGACACCGCGATCGGCACCCAGTTTCACCCCGAGAAGAGCCAGCGTTTCGGGCTCGCGTTGATTTCGAACTTTCTGAAGTGGAAGCCGTGATGCAATCGCGGAGCGCGTTCTTTCTTGTTACCTTTGTGGGGGAGGTCGGACACTTCGTGTCTGGGAAGGGGATGTCTTCTGCGCTTTTCCTCCCCCACCCCCGACCCCTCCCCGCCGCTGCGCGGGGGGAAGGGAGCAGATTCGCTCTCTCAATCAGCGACGAAACCACTTCATGATCCTCTTTCCTGCCATCGACCTCAAGAATGGTCAGTGCGTTCGCCTCGAGCAGGGCGATATGGCGCGCGCGACCGTGTTCAATCTCGATCCGACAGCGCAGGCTTGCGCCTTCGCGTCGCAGGGTTTCGAGTATCTGCACGTGGTCGATCTCGATGGCGCGTTCGCCGGCAAGCCGGTGAATGCGGACGCGGTAGAGCGAATGTTGCAGGCCATCACCATCCCGGTGCAGCTCGGTGGCGGCATTCGCGATCTCAGGACCGTTGAAGCATGGCTGCGCAAGGGTATTGCGCGCGTTATCATCGGGACCGCGGCGGTCCGCGATCCTGTTCTGGTTAAGGAAGCAGCCAAGGCCTTTCCTGGACGCGTGGCGGTCGGCCTCGATGCGCGCGACGGCAAGGTGGCGGTGCAGGGCTGGGCCGAAACCTCGCAAGTGACCGTGCTCGAGATCGCGCAACGCTTCGAGGATGCCGGCGTCGCCGCCATTATCTTCACCGACATCGCGCGTGATGGTCTGCTGAAAGGGCTCAACCTTGATGCCACCATCGCGCTTGCCGACAGTATTTCGATTCCGGTGATTGCCTCCGGCGGCTTTGCCTCGATCGAAGACGTGAAGGCGTTGCTCGCACCGCGCGCAAAAAAGCTGGCCGGGGCTATCTCGGGTCGCGCGCTGTATGATGGCCGGCTTGATCCGGCGCAGGCGCTGGCATTGATCCGCGCCGCACGCGCAGCGGCCTGAGGAGTTTCGGGAGCGATGTTCAAGGTTCGTGTCATTCCCTGCCTCGATGTGAAAGACGGCCGAGTCGTCAAGGGCGTCAACTTCGTGGATTTGCGCGATGCCGGCGATCCCGTTGAGGCTGCGATCGCCTATGACGCCGCGGGTGCTGACGAACTTACCTTCCTGGATATTACCGCGACCCACGAAAATCGCGGCACCATGCTTGATGTCGTGAGACGCACGGCGGAAGCGTGCTTCATGCCGCTGACCGTCGGCGGTGGTGTTCGCGAGGTCGACGATATCCGCACGCTGCTGCGGTCCGGCGCGGACAAGGTGTCGATCAACAGCGCGGCGGTTAGCCGCCGCGAGTTCGTCAAGGAGGCCGCCGAGAAATTCGGCGATCAATGCATTGTGGTCGCCATCGACGCGAAGCGCGTCGTTCGTGCGGGTGGGTCGGACCGCTGGGAAATCTTCACGCATGGCGGGCGTAAATCAACGGGCATCGATGCCATCGAATATGCGCAGGAGGTGGTGTCGCTCGGCGCGGGCGAAATCCTGCTGACGTCGATGGACCGCGACGGCACCCGCCAGGGTTTTGATCTGCCGCTAACCAGGCTCGTAGCCGACAGTGTTCCCGTACCGGTGATCGCATCCGGTGGCGTCGGCAATCTCGATCACCTGGTCGCCGGAATTCGCGAAGGCCATGCAACAGCGGTTCTGGCGGCGTCGATCTTTCATTTCGGGGAATTTACCATCCGGCAGGCCAAGGATCATATGGTCCGCGCCGGGCTGCCGATGCGGCTCGATCCCTGACGACTCCCGGTCGCAGAAGTGCTAAGTATTCAGAGCTATCGCACTCCGGGGGTACGCGCCTGTGCGCAGACGAGTAGAGTAACATGCCGCGTTTTACGATCCACGATCTTGCTGCCACCATCGACGCCCGAGCCGCGTCTGGCAGCGAGATGTCTTACACCCGAAAGCTGCTTGATAAGGGCCCCGCGCATTGCGCCAAAAAACTCGGCGAAGAAGCCGTTGAAACGGTGATCGCTGCAATCGAGAACGATCGAAATCACCTGATCGCCGAGGGCGCAGATCTCATGTTTCACTTCCTTGTGCTGTTGAAGGCACGGGGCGTGACGTTTGAGGATGTGGAAGCCGCTCTGGCGCAGCGCACGGCGATGTCCGGTCTGGAAGAAAAAGCCGCGCGCAATCGCGAGTAGCCGGAGGCGAGCTTGATGGATATGCGGACAGAGCAGCAGCAATACAATCCGTACCGGGTTTTCTCCCGCGCGCAGTGGGCCAAGCTGCGCGACGACATGCCGATGACGCTGGCTGCGGATGAGATCGCGGCGTTGCGTTCGATGCACGATCGTCTCGATCTCACAGAGGTCGAAGAGATTTATTTGCCTTTGTCGAGACTGTTGTCGATTTATGTCGCATCGATGCAGCGGCTTTATGTGGCGCAGCGCCAGTTCCTCGGCATCGAGGATCGCAAGATGCCCTATGTCATTGGGGTCGCCGGATCGGTCGCGGTCGGCAAATCAACCACGGCGCGTGTGCTGCAGGCGCTCCTCGCCCGATGGTCGCCGCGTCCCAAGGTCGATCTCATCACCACCGACGGTTTTCTGTTTCCGAACGCCGTGCTGGAACGGCAAGGTCTGATGCAAAAGAAGGGTTTTCCGGAAAGCTACGATCTGCCGTTGCTGTTGTCGTTCCTCAGCGACATCAAGGCGGGCCGTACGCCGGTGCGCGCGCCCGTCTATTCGCATTTGACTTACGATATCGTCCCCAACAAATGGGCTGAGGTCGGCCAGCCGGATATTCTGATTGTCGAAGGCGTCAATGTCCTGCAGACGGGCCGGTTGCCGCGCGACGGTAAGGCGGTGCCGGTTGTCTCCGATTTCTTCGACTTCTCGGTCTATATCGACGCCGAAGAACCGGTGCTGCGCGACTGGTACGTCAAACGCTTCCTGGCGTTGCGGGACACGGCTTTCCACGACCCGCGATCGTACTTTCATCGCTATGCGGTATTGTCCGATGACGAAGCGACCGCGACGGCCGTTGCGATCTGGGAGCGCACCAACCGCGCGAACCTCGAAGACAACATCCTGCCCACGCGCCCGCGCGCGACGTTGATCTTGAAAAAGGGCGCCGATCACGTTGTCGAAGAGGTCGCTTTGCGCAGACTGTGAAGACCGCGCTATGCGGCGTGGCGCGACGCATCCCCGCCGAAATGCTCGACATAGCGCGAATGGATCGCTGAAACCGGTAATACAATCAGGACATCCGTAGTCCCGAACTGATGATCCATAGCCGCGCCGTCGCCGATGTAGGCTCCAAGCCGCAGGTATCCCTTGATCAAGGGCGGTAGATCGTGCAGTTCGGCTTTTGGATCGATCGCCTCATTCGCCATGCGATTCATCTCGACGCGGCGTGACTCGTGCGCCGTACGCGCCAAGGTTCCGGTGCCTGCGCATAGCCGGTTATGGCATAGCATTGAGGGCTTGGTGCCGTTGGTTCAAGCCGCGAGATGACGCGCTGCCACCAGCCCTGCAAGTGCGTCGGTCAATTTGTCGCGATCGAGCGGTTTGACGAGAAAGCCATCCATGCCGGCCTCGAAGCATGCATAACGATCGTCGATCAGCGTGTTGGCTGTCAGCGCCAGAATCGTTGTGCGGCGGACGCGCTGACCGGCTTCCCGTTCACGAATACGCTTCGTGGTCTCGATACCGTCAAGTTTGGGCATCTGGACGTCCATCAGGACGAGATCGTAAGGCGCGCCTGCGGTTTCGGCCACGAGCCAGGATTCAAGCGCCTCCTCGCCATTTGTGGTGATGATCACGTCATGTCCGAGGCGGGTCAGGAGCGAACGCATCAGCAGCGCATTGACCTCATTGTCCTCCGCCACGAGGATCGAAAGGCCTTGTACCGGCGCTGTGGCAGGCGCTTCGGATTCATCGATAGCATCGCAGTCGGCCAGGGCGTCGATGCTTTGGAGTGGCGTGAGGTCGCTTTCTTGCGAACTCAATCGGGCAGCGATCGACGCGGCTCGCAGAGGCTTGACCAGGTAACCCGTAAATGCCGCCGCGCCCGCGGCCTGGAGTTCATGCCGTGTTGACGGTGTGACCATGATGATCCGTCGCGTCGCGTGCTGGCATGCGGTCTGACCCAGGCGCCAGACGTCCAAGGCGCCCATGGCATGATCGACGAGGACCGTATGCCACGAACGCTCGGGAAGCAGTGCGTGAGCGACGGCGATATCTGAAACAGTGCAGGTTTGGGCACCCCATCGTTCCAGCCGTCGGGCGAGCAGCGACGCCTCGATGGTCTGGTGCGCCACCAGCATAATCGCGGACCCCGTGAGGTCCGGCGTGAAGAACGGTCCTCGTTCCGCGGATTTATCTTCGGCGGCCAAGGGTATCGACACCTCGAATGTCGAACCGACGCCCGGTTTGCTTTCGAGTGTAATGCGTCCGCCCATCCGTTTGACGATACGTTCGCTGATACTCAATCCCAGTCCCGTTCCGCCGTAGTTGCGCGCAATTCGGTCGTCGGCCTGCTCAAACTCATGGAAAATCCGCGCCTGCGCTTCCGGTGCAATGCCGATGCCGGTATCGCGAACCATGAAGCGGATCTCGCCCGGTTCGAGGCCGGGCTCGACGATCAAGGCAACACCTCCGGATGGTGTAAACTTGAGAGCGTTGCCTGCGAGATTGAGCAGCACCTGACGCAACCGGGCAGCGTCTCCGATCACTTCGATCGGCAGTCGTTCGTCGATATAGGCGGCGATTTCGAGCTGACGCGCTTGCGCACGGGGCGCGAGCAGTTCGGTAATGTCTTCGATCAGGTCAGAGAGCATGAACGGACGATTTTCAAGGTCGATTTTGCCGGCCTCGATCTTTGAGTAGTCGAGCAACTCCTCGATCAGCGACAACAGCGCATCACCGGATGTCTTGACGGCTTTGACATATGTCGCTTGCTCGGACGTGAGCGATGTGTCGAACAACAATCCACTCATGCCGATGATGCCATTCAGCGGCGTGCGGATTTCGTGCGAGGCCATCGCCAGGAAGCGCGATTTGGCGCGATTGGCCGCGTTCGCATGATCCCGTGCTTCGCCGAGCGCGAGTTCGGTCTCGGTTCGGTTGGTGACGTCGCGGCCAACGCATTGCAGTTCGGCTGGATGGTTGGCGTCGATTCGCACCAGACCTTCGCGCCACGCGATCCAGCGCGGCCCGAGCGCGGTTTCGATCCGCTGATCGTGGATGCGCGTGCCGTTCGGCTCAAGCACGCTCCGGCCCTGCTCAAGAACGGCGAGCGAAAACGTGCTGCCGAGCAATTCGGCTCTCGAACGTTGAGCCAGTGTGCAATAAGCGTCGTTGACCGATGTGATAAGGCCGTCCGCATCGCGCAGGACAATCAAATCGCCCTGCGATTCGAAAAGACTGCGCGACCGCTCCTCGGCCTCTTTCAGTTCCCAATTCCGGTCCGCCAGCGCTTCATTGTGAATGGCGATTTTGCGGAGTTTCTTGCGCATCCAGCGCAGCCGCATGCTCAAGATCGCCAACCCGACGCATGCCAGCGCAAACAGGAAACTCGCTCCCATCGCAAACACGTTGGGATCGTAGTTGGAGTTTTTTGACAGGCTTCCCGAGATAAACCCGTACGCGCCGCCGAAGGCGACCGAGAAAATCGTAAATGCACGAATGGCGAGGTTTAGGACTGGGTAGCGCCGCCCCAGGCGCCGCAACCGTGTTCTGATACGAAATAGATGCGCCGCCATAGACACCCCGAGCTTTTCTGAATCCCGCGATTTTCGTTGATGTGCGGAATCTCACCTCGTGTGGAAGCGCGCATCATGTCCCGGGATGAGGATGGGGGGCCGATGTTGCGAAGTGTTTGAAGGGTAGGCGGCTCATTCGCTGCGATGCGAACAGGGTTAACAAACGGTTACGACGCGCGTCAGAGAGAAGCGGCGGTCAGGCGGGCGGGAGGGCGATGTGCGGCGACGACGAGGGCGGCTGCGTCCTGCACCGTAAACGTCCTTGATTTCACATAAATCCGATAATCAGCGCCGGCGGCCTGGGAGAGATAGATGACGGGCGTGGACGCGGAGGCTGCGGAAGTCACTGCGATGAAACGCGTCGCAGCGGTGATTTCGCAACTGTTCGCGTCTGCCGTCTCTGTGTCGTCGACCACCGCAAAATCCGCGGCTTCGGGGCTGTCGACGATCTGAACCCGTACGGTGGCCGCCGCGGGATCGCGGGTGAAGCTGACGAAGGATTGAGCCTTCCATGGCGCGGTTGCGATCTGCACGGAGCTCTGGCCGATTGTGATGCACGGCCTTGCGTCCGGCGCCCCGTTCATGCCGGCGACAATGCCAGCCAGAATGAGGGGGACTGTCGAGGCAAGGATCTTGAAACGCAACATGACAGGTACTCGCATCACCCAAGCCCGCTACAGGGGGCTTATGGTTGGCAGAGTGTAAATAAAAGTCGTTACCGTCGGGTTGACGTCGTGCGCGTTGACGCCGGGACATTCAAACGACGCTCTCGGTCAGGCGGCACGCCTGAGATCCTCGGCGAGCGCACGATAGGACAAGGCTTCGGCGAGATGCAGCCGGCCGATCTTGTCGGCGCCGTCGAGATCGGCAAGCGTGCGCGCCACGCGCAGCACGCGATGATAGCCGCGTGCCGACAGGCGCATGCTTTCAGCGGCGTCGCGCAGCAGCTTCAGTCCCTGCGCGTCCGGTTGCGCGACTTCTTCCAGCATGGCGGCCGGCGCTTCGGCGTTGGTTCGGATGTTCGGCAGTCCGGCCGCCGCATAACGCGCCAGCTGACGTTCGCGCGCCACGGCGACCCGCGCCGCAACCTCGGCCGATCCTTCCGAAGGCGGCGGCAGAATAAGATCGGAAGCCGTCACCGCCGGGACTTCGATCCGCAGATCGATTCGGTCCATCAGTGGCCCTGAAATCCGCGTCTGATAGTCGGCGGTGCAGCGGTCGAGACGGCCGCGCTTGCAGGCGTAGCCGGGTTCGTAGGCATGGCCGCAACGGCAGGGATTCATCGCGGCGACCAGCATGAAACGCGCGGGGTAGGTGACGCGGTGATTGGCACGCGAGACCGCGATCTCGCCGTTCTCCAACGGCTGTCGAAGCGAATCCAGAACCCTCGGGTCGAACTCGGGAAGTTCGTCGAGAAACAGCACGCCATTATGCGCCAGCGAAATTTCACCCGGTTTGGCGCGCATGCCGCCGCCTGCAAGGGCTGCCATGCTGGCGGAATGATGCGGCGCGCGGAACGGCCGCCGCGCGGTGAGTGCTCCGCCATCGATTTCGCCTGCGACCGACGCAATCGTCGAGACCTCCAGCAGTTCCGCCGGCGACAGCGGCGGCAGGATCGAGGGCAGGCGTGCGGCGAGCATCGACTTGCCGCTACCGGGCGAGCCGATCATCAACAGATGATGTCCTCCTGCGGCGGCGATCTCGAGCGCGCGCTTGGCGCTCTCCTGGCCCTTGATGTCGCGGAGATCCAGAAGGGTTCCCTGCGGTTCGTGTATCCGGGGTCGCGGCCGGGAGAGAACCTGCGTCCCCTTGAAATGATTCGCGATCTGGATCAGCGAACTCGCCGCGACGATCTGGATGTCCGGGCTCGCCCACGCCGCCTCCGCGCCGCAGCTTGCAGGGCAAATCAATCCCTCATCGCGCGCATTCGCGCCGATCGCGGCGGGAAGGACCCCCGCCACGGCGGCGATCGATCCATCGAGACCGAGTTCGCCGAGCACCGAAAATCCGGATAACGCATCGTGGGGAATCGCGCCGATGGCCGCCATCAGGCCGAGCGCGATCGGAAGATCGTAGTGACTGCCTTCCTTTGGCAGGTCGGCCGGCGCCAGGTTGACGGTGATTCGCCGGGCCGGCAGCGCAAGCCCAGAGGCAATCAGGGCGGCGCGGACCCGTTCGCGGGCCTCGGACACGGCCTTGTCCGGCAGGCCGACGATGTTGAAGGCGGGCAGCCCCGGTGCGACCTGCACCTGCACGTCGACCGCACGTGCCTCGATGCCTTCAAATGCGACGGTGGAAACCCGCTGAACCATGCCCGCGCCCTCTTCCGAGAGGAGGCTAGCTTACAACTCAGGTGAGCACAAGAACATTAAGAGAACAAAATGGCAGGGACTATTATGAGTCGCTAACCCCGCTTCTTCTCGATCGCATCCCAGATCATCGCCGCCACATCGGGGCCGCCGAGCTTCGCGATGGCGCGGATGCCGGTCGGCGAGGTGACGTTGATCTCGGTGAGGTTGCCGTCGATGACGTCGATGCCGACAAACAGCAGCCCCTGTTCGCGCAGCGCCGGTCCGACGCGCGCGCAGATTTCGCGCTCCCGGGACGTCAGATCGGTCGCCTGGGCTGCGCCGCCGCGCACCATGTTGGAGCGCAAATCGTCCGCTGCGGGCACGCGATTGACCGCGCCGGCGAATTCGCCGTCGACGAGGATGATACGTTTGTCACCATGTTTGACCTCGGGCAGAAACCGCTGAATCACCCACGGCTCGCGAAACGTGACCGAGAACATGTCGAACAGCGATCCGAAGTTCATATCCTGCGGCATCACGCGAAACACCGCGGCGCCACCGTGACCATGCAGCGGCTTCATCACGACCGCGCCGTGCTCGGCACGAAATGAATTGATCTCGTCGAGATCGCGCGAAATCAGTGTCGGCGGCATCAACTCGGGAAAATTCATCACAAACAGTTTTTCCGGAGCGTCGCGCACGCTCGCCGGATTGTTGACCACCAGCGTCTTCGGATGAATGCGTTCGAGCAAGTGCGTCGTCGTGATGTAGGCCAGATCGAACGGCGGGTCCTGCCGCAGCAACACGACGTCGAAGGATTCGAGATGCTCGCGCTTCGAATCGCCGAGCGTGAAATGATCGCCGTCCTGGTCCCGTACCGTCAGCGGCTGCACCGGCGCGACCACGTCCTTGCCTCGCATGGAGAGTTTGTCGGGCGTGTAGTACGAGATCGAGTGTCCCCGCTTTTGCGCCTCCAGCAGGAGCGCAAACGTCGAATCGCCGCGCACGTTGATGCGCGCGATGGGGTCCATCTGAACGGCGACTTTCAATTTCATCTTGCTGATCCGGTTTGATTTCGCTCGGGAGACGCCTGAGGGCGTCAGGCTAGTGGTCCAATTCTAACATTTGCATTCCGCTCCAGCACACATTTATGCAAATGTTAGAATTAAAGGATCACTAGCAAATACAAGGCGCTAGTGGAGCCTTGAATTTGACATTCGCCCCCTGTCTCCGCTGCAATGTGGTAGCGAATGTCAAATTCGCTCCACTACGTGCTGGCGTCGAATGCACCTAGCAGATGGCGCGGCAAACGTCGCGGCGCAATCAGCATTGCGTCGAAACGAAGCTCGAAATCTGCATGCTCCGGATGGGTCATCAGCCAGGCCTGCGCGGCAGCGATGATCCGTTGTTGCTGCCGGGGCGTTACGGCATAGGCGGCCTCGTCGATGCTGGCGCGGGCCTTGACCTCGACGAAGGCGAGAAGCTGTCGCCGCCGGACGACGATGTCGATCTCGCCATGGGGCGTACGAAACCGCCGTGCGAGGATGCGATAGCCTTTGGCGATCAGCCAGGCCGCGGCGCGGCTCTCCGCCGACAGGCCGGTCCGGAAGGCGGCGACGCGTTCGGGCGCTGCGATTTTCGCCGCGGCTTTTCCAGCACGCGTGCCCTTAGCTTCCATCGGTGTTGTCCCTTGCCCGCTGCTGACCGGCGAGTTCAAGCGCACGGGCATAGACCTCGCGCCGGGGGCGGCCGGAGAGTGCGACCGCGTGAGCGACGGTGTCTTTTACGCTATTATCCCTGAGCGAAGCCAGCAGCAGATCGTCGAGGTCGCTGGCCGACATTACGCCTGCATCGGCTGAGGGAGGCCCGACGACCAGCACAAACTCGCCGCGCGTCTCCAGACCGTCGGAGGTCGCCGCAAGCTCGGAAAGGGGCGCGCGGCGAATTTCCTCATGCAGCTTCGTCAGCTCCCGGCAGATCGCGGCATCCCGCGCGCCCATGGCGGCTGCGAGATCGCGCAGCGAGTCCTGAATGCGGTTGCCGGATTCGAACATGACCAGCGTGGCATCGATCCGCGCAAGCTCAGCGAGACGCGCGCGGCGCGCGACTTCCTTCGCGGGCAGGAACCCGTCGAAGAAAAATCGGTCGGTCGGCAATGCTGCTACCTCGAGCGCAGCCAGCACGGAGGATGGTCCCGGCAGCGCGATCACCGGATGCCCGGCCGCACACACCTCGCGCACCAGCTTGAAGCCGGGATCGGAGATCAACGGGGTTCCGGCATCGGAAACCAATGCGATGGAGGCGCCCTGCGCCAGCCGTTCCAGAATCTTGGGCCGGGCGAGGGCTGCGTTGTGTTCATGATAAGGCTTGAGCAGTCCCGTGATTGCGAAGCGTTCGGTCAGGCGACGGGTGATGCGGGTGTCTTCGCACGCGATAATATCGACGCCGGCAAGGGTCTCCAGCGCCCGCAAGGTGATGTCGCCGAGATTGCCGATGGGGGTTGCGACCAGATGAAGTCCCGGCGCCGCCTTTGGCGCAACCAGCAGATGGCCCGCGATGGAGAAGGTGCGGGTGGCGGGAACATCGGCGTCGGAGGTCTGGGGGGCAGGTTTTGCGCGCATGCTGCAATCTAATGTGAATTGCGCAAAAGAGGACTCTGTTTCACGCGTTATTGCAACGTGACAGCGGCCTGTTCCGTAGCTTCGTAAGGTGCTCCGGTTCTAAAGTCGTGGCGGGCACAATCCTTTTGTTTTGGTTAACTATTCGTCGACAATATGCCTGAATCCTGCGCCTCATGGGCCGGAGATTCACGTCCGGACCGATCCGGATCGGTCTATGGAAGAGTACCAATGGCGGACCCGTTCAACCCCAGACCTGAACGACCGGGCGCGACACGGCGCACGGCGTTAGGGTTTGTCCTGGGCGCGCCGCTGCTCGGCGCCTGCTCGGGGGTGCAGCAGACGCTCACCAATAATTTTTCCAGTCCGCAGCCTGCGCCCTCCGGTCCGCCGCAACAGCCGGTTGCCGTCGGCACAGGCCAGGTCAAGGTCGGGCTGGTTCTGCCGTTGTCGGCCGCCGGCAATGCGGGCGTCGCCGCGCAGTCGATGAAGAATGCGGCCGAAATGGCGCTGTCCGAATTTCAGAATCCGAATGTTCAACTGCTGATCAAGGACGATGCCGGATCGGCGCAGGGCGCGCAGCAGGGGACGCAGCAGGCGCTCGACGAGGGCGCTGAAATCATTCTCGGGCCGCTGTTCGCGACCTCCGTCCCGGCGACCGCACAGTTGGCCCGAACGCGCGGCATCTCTGTGATCGCCTTCTCAACCGATTCGAGCGTTGCGAGCCGGGGCGTTTATCTTCTGAGCTTCCTGCCGGAATCGGACGTCAACCGGATTATTGAATACGCCGCGAGCACCGGGAAGCGTTCGTTTGCGGCGATGGTGCCGGATAACGCTTACGGCAATGTCGTCGAGGGCGCTTTCAAACAGGCGGTCGGCCGTCGTGGCGGCCGTGTCGTCGCATTTGAGAAATATGGACCCGATCGCTCCGGACCGGCGCGGAACGTAGCGCAAGTGCTGCGTACGGCGGATGCGCTCTTCATCGCCGACGATGGCGACGCGGTCGTCTCGGTTGCCGATGCGCTCACGGCCGCGGGCGCGAACTTGAAGAACGTCCAGCTTCTCGGCACGGGTCTGTGGGACAATCCTCGGGTATTTGCCAGCTCTGCGCTTCAGGGCGGACTTTATGCGGCGCCCGACCCGTCAGGTTTTCGCAGCTTCGCTGGCCGCTACCGCGCCAAGTTCGGTGGCAATCCGGTGCGAACCGCGACGCTCGCCTATGACGCCGTTGCACTGGTTGCCGCCCTTGCACGCACCCAGGGTGCGCAGCGCTTCGCTCCGGAAACGCTCACCAACCCGTCGGGCTTCGCCGGTATCGATGGGCTGTTTCGATTCCGCACCGATGGCACCAACGAGCGCGGCCTCGCGGTGATGCGTGTTGCTTCCGGCGGCGGTCAGCCGGTCGCAGGCTCGCCGAAGAGTTTTGGGGCTTAGTCTCGTCATTGCGAGGAGCTCTCGCGACGAGCAATCCCGTCTTCGCTTTGTGGCTTCTGGATTGCTTCGCTGCGCTCGCAATGACGATTGCTTAAATTAAGCCGCCAGATCAGCCACAACGGCATCGAGGACGGGAAATCCTGATTGGGTGACGCGCAGCCGGCCATCGGGGCTGATCGTAATCGCGCCTTCTTCACGCAGCATTGCGATCCGGCCCGGATCGAGCGCGCGGCCTGACAGCGCCGCATAGCGCTGGGGATCAATGCCCTCGTTCAGCCGTAGTCCCATCAGCAGAAATTCGTCGGCCCGCTCTTCGCTGTTCAGGAGATCGTCGGTGACGATGCCATCGCCCGTTGCCTCGACCCGCATGAGCCAGGATTCCGGACGCTTTTCGGTGGCAACGGCATGTCTGATGCCGTCGATGTCGAGTCGTCCGTGCGCGCCGGGGCCAATTCCCGCATATTCCTGCCCGCGCCAGTAAACCAGGTTGTGCTTGCATTCCGCGCCGGGGCGCGCGTGGTTTGAAATCTCGTAGGCGGGCAAGCCATGGCGGGCGCAAACATCCTGCGTCACGTCGTACAGCGCGCGTGCGACAGCCTCGTCCGGCGTCTTCAGCTTGCCCGCCGCATGCAGGCCGAAAAACGGTGTGCCCTCTTCGATGGTCAACTGATACAGCGACAGATGTTCGGCGGCTTCCGAGATCGCGAGCTTGAGTTCGTCAGCCCACATCCCGGGCGTCTGGTCGGGACGGGCATAGATCAGATCGAAGGAATAGCGATCGAAGGCCGAACGCGCGATGGCAACCGCATCCAGCGCCTCGCGCGCGGTATGCAGTCGTCCGAGCGCCTTCAGTGAAGCGTCGTCGAGCGCCTGCACGCCAAGCGACACGCGATTGACGCCTGCCGTGCGATAGCCGCGAAATCGCGTGGCCTCGACGCTGGTCGGATTGGCCTCCAGCGTGACTTCGACGTTGGCAGCAATCCGCCAATGTTTTCCGATCGCGTCGAGAATGGCGCCGACGGTCTGCGGCTGCATCAGGGATGGCGTGCCGCCGCCGAGGAAAATCGAAGATACCTCGCGGGCCGGTGCGCGCGCGGCGGTGGTTTCGATCTCGCGTGCGAAGGCGCGCACGAAGCGTGCTTCATCCACCGGCGCGTGGCGTACATGGCTGTTGAAATCGCAATACGGGCATTTCGACAGGCAAAACGGCCAGTGAATGTAGACGCCAAAAGCAGGATTCAAATCAGCGTCGGTCAAGACAGATCTCCGCCAGCTTCACGAACGCACGGGCGCGATGCGACAAACCTAGCCCAAGCGGCGGCAGGCCATGCTTCTCGATGCTGGTCATCTCGCCGAATGTGCGTGTGTGTCCGTCCGGCAAAAATGCAGGGTCATAGCCGAATCCGGCCGTGCCTCGCGGCGGCCACACCAGCGTGCCGTCGGCGCGCGCCTCAACTTCTTCAAGATGATCGTCCGGCCAAGCGACGCACAGCGCCGAGACGAAGTGCGCCTTGCGTTGCTCCGGAGCCGTTGCGCCGCGTTCCCGCAACAGCCGTTCGATCTGCGCCATCGCCGCGGTGAAATCCTTGCTCTCGCCCGCCCAGCGCGCCGAGTAGATGCCCGGCGCACCGTCGAGCGCATCGACCACGAGACCGGAATCATCGGCGAAGGCGGGAAGCTTTGCGGCCTGCGCCGCGGCAACGGCCTTGATCCGTGCATTGGCGCGAAACGTGTCGCCGGTCTCGTCGGGCTCGCCAAGGCCGAGTTCGCCTGCCGAGACCGCCTCAATGCCGTATGGCGCCAGCAGTTCGCGCATCTCGGTGAGTTTGCCGGGATTGTGGGTCGCGATCACGAGTTTGCCGGTGATTCGACGGTGTTGAGTCATGAAACCTTATAACCGATCCGTCATTCCGGGGCGCGGCCGCTTTTGCGGACGCGAACCCGGAATCTCATCATGTTCATCTCGAACAGATTCCGGGTTCACATGCGGCAAGGGCCGCCTGCGCCCCGGAATGACAAACCTTGAACCTAAGCCACCGCCATTTTCTGCAAATCGACCAGCCGCGCGACACCTTTTTTCGCCAGTGCCATCAGCGCGAGGAATTCGTCTTGCGAAAACGGGGTCTTCTCGGCGGTTCCCTGAACCTCGATGATGCGGCCATCGCCGGTCATGACGAAATTGGCGTCGGTGTCCGCTTCGGAGTCTTCGGCATAGTCGAGATCGAGCACGGGTGTGCCGTTGTAGATGCCGCACGAGATCGCCGCGACGTTGTCGCGCAGCACGCTCCCGCTTTTCAGCATGTTGCGCGCCTTCATCCAGCCGATGCAGTCGGCCAGCGCAACCCATGCGCCCGTGATCGAGGCGGTGCGGGTGCCGCCATCCGCCTGGATAACGTCGCAATCCACCGTGATCTGGCGTTCGCCCAGCGCCTGCAGATCGACGGCGGCGCGCAGCGAGCGCCCGATCAGGCGCTGGATTTCGACGGTCCGTCCGCCCTGCTTGCCGGCCGAGGCCTCGCGCCGGGTCCGCTCTAGCGTGGCACGGGGTAGCATGCCGTATTCGGCCGTGACCCAGCCGCGGCCCTGTCCCTTCAGCCACGGCGGCAGCCGCTCCTCGAGGGTCGCGGTCACCAGCACATGGGTGTCGCCGAATTTCACCATGCAGGAGCCTTCGGCGTATTTGACAACGCCACGTTCCAGCGACACGGCACGCAATTCATCCGGTGCACGGCGGCTTGGCCGCATGGGAAACCCTCCAGCTATTTCATGAAAATCGTCGTCTCGCGGTGCTTTTAGGGGCGGGGAGCCACAGCGGCAAGGGCCAGAAACGGCGATTATCACAAAGGCCGCTTGTAACTGATGCGCCGGAGAGACAAGTTACAGCTAGTGTCCCGAATCCGAAGTTCGCCTAACGTGCAGCATCCTCCGTAGCGAACTTCGGATTCGAAAGGACACTAGCAACGCTATGATTCTAGTGTGGTTTAGGTTCAGAAGTTCGCTTGAGAGCCTGTAGAGAGAATGAAGCGAACTTCTGAACCACCACACTAGGCGCAAGGAGATATCGTTGGCTCATCACGATCCGATCGGTCTGATCGCGCCGAATGCCGGGCTGGCGCAGCTCAACGAGCGATCGCGCGACATTTTTCGTCAAATCGTCGAGAGTTATCTCGCGACTGGCGAACCCGTGGGCTCGCGTAACATCTCCCGCCTGATTACGATGCCGCTCTCGCCGGCGTCGGTCCGTAACGTGATGTCGGATCTCGAACAGCTTGGATTGATTTACGCACCGCATACGTCGGCCGGCCGTCTTCCAACCGAATTGGGTCTCCGGTTCTTCGTTGATGCCTTGATGCAGGTCGGCGACTTGACCGAGCCCGAGCGGCAATCGATCCAGACCCAGCTCTCATCCGTCGGCAAGGCGCAATCGGTCGAAGCCGCGCTCGGCGAAGCATTGACGCGGCTTTCCGGATTAACCAGGGCGGCGGCGGTGGTTCTGACCGCCAAATCCAATGTGCGCTTGAAGCATATTGAGTTTGTGCGGCTCGAGCCCGAGAAGGCTCTCGTCGTGCTTGTGGCCGAAGACGGACAGGTCGAGAACCGCGTGCTGACGCTGCCGTCCGGCGTGCCGACATCGGCGCTGACCGAAGCGTCGAATTTTCTGAATGCGCGAATCCGCGGACGTTCGCTGGCGGAAGCGCGTCTGGAACTCGAGACGGCGCTGACAAAGGATCGGGCGGAGCTCGATCAGCTCACCCAGAAGGTTATAGCGGCGGGAATTGCGAGCTGGTCGGGCGGTTCCAACGACGACCGGCAACTGATCGTACGCGGTCATGCCAATCTGCTGGAAGACCTGCATGCGCTCGACGATCTCGAACGGGTGCGGCTGCTGTTCGACGATCTCGAAACCAAGCGTGGTGTGATCGATTTGCTTGGCCGCGCCGAGCGCGCCGACGGCGTCCGGATCTTCATCGGCTCGGAAAACAAGCTGTTCTCGCTGTCCGGCTCTTCGACCATCATCGCGCCGTACAGCGATGGCGCCGGCCATATCGTCGGCGTGCTCGGCGTGATCGGGCCAACCCGGCTGAACTACGCCCGGGTGATCCCGATGGTCGATTACGCGGCCCGAATTGTCAGCCAGATGCTTGGCGGATGACCCAAAGGGCCGGTTGAGCTTGATTTTTGACGGCTAAAGCACGATATCCCGCCCAGCAACTCCCCATTGATGAAGCGATTTTCGAGAAGGCAGTTTCATGACTGAGTCCAACGGAAAAAACGACAATCCGGAGAAGCCGGCGGCGTCCGCCGAACCGGTGGTCTCCAAGCCGTACATCATGCCTGACGATCCCGAGGAAGGGTCGGTCGAGGCGCTCACCAAGGAAGCAGCGGAAGCACGCGACAAGATGCTGCGCACGCTGGCGGAGATGGAAAATCTGCGCAAGCGCACGGCGCGAGAGGTATCGGACGCCCGGACCTACGGCATTTCGGGATTTGCGCGGGATGTGCTCGATATTGCCGACAATCTTCAGCGCGCCCTGGACGCCGTTCCAGCCGAAGCAAAGGCTTCGGCTGATCCTGGATTGAAGTCACTGATCGAAGGCGTCGAGTTGACGGAACGATCGCTCCACAATGCGCTGGAAAAGAACGGGGTGCGGAAATTCGATCCGGCCGGGGAAAAATTCGATCCGAATATTCATCAGGCGATGTACGAAGTCCCCGATCCGTCCGTTCCCGCCGGTACCATCGCGCAGGTGATCCAGGCCGGCTACATGATCGGCGAGCGGATATTGCGTCCCGCGCTCGTCGGGGTTGCGAAGGGTGGGCCTAAGGTCGCTGCGTCGGAGTAGATTTGTCATTCGGGGACGCGAGAGAAACGAGCGAACCCGGATCTAGAAATGATTAAACACCGCGAGATTCCGCGGTCTGCGCCTTCAGCGCATCCCGGAATGACGAGGTCAGGCGGCGATATCGCCGGACTGGATGCGCTTGACGCCGGCCTTGGCCATATCGGCCCAGGCCTTCGCCAGCGAGCCCTGCGTATCGATGCCGCGGCAGGCGTCTTCGATCACGTAGGTCTCGAAGCCGGCTTTTCGTGCGTCCATCGCGGTCCATGCAACGCAAAAGTCGGTCGCAAGGCCGGCGACGAAAATGCGATGCAGTTTGCGGGCTTTCAGGTAGCTCGATAATCCCGTGGTGGTCTTGCCGTCCGCTTCGGTGAACGCCGAATAGCTGTCGACGTCCTTATGGAATCCCTTGCGGATGATCAGCTCCGCCTGCGGGATCGACAGGTCTTTTGAGAGCGAAGCGCCGTCGGTGCCCTGCACGCAATGGTCGGGCCAGAGCACCTGCTTGCCGTATTTGAGGTCGATGGTTTCGAACGGCTTCTTTCCGGGATGGCTCGACGCGAACGAGACGTGCCCGGTGGTGTGCCAGTCCTGGGTCATCACCACGTTTGTGAATCCTTTCGCCAGCCGATTGATCACCGGCACGACCTTGTCTCCATCCTTCACAGCCAGGCTGCCGCCGGGGAGGAAGCAATTCTGCACGTCGATGACGAGCAGAACCGACGAGTCATCAAGGGTAATTTTGCCTGCCGCGTATCCCGCTCGCGGTGCAATGCCTGCAACAGCGGCGGCACCCATACCGGCAATAATCTGTCGTCTGTCGCGCATGGAATGACCCTCCATCATCTCTCAGCAAATCAGGTCGCCGGACAAACGTAAAGATGATGCGCTGTGCAAGCGCCGTGAGATTTAGCGTGGACGGATACCGTCGCGAACCGCGCGAAAGCGCGGAAACGCGGCAGACCATTCGTCACGCGGGGTACTGCCGACCAGGCGCATGGCCGTGGTCCCGCCCGCAAACACCAGCCATTGGATCACGGTGACCGGGGAATTCGATTTTGTGTTGGTGGCATCGATGCGTGTTTCAAATCCGGCCGAGCCGTTAATGCGGATCGGCTCCGACACGGTGATATGCGCATCGCGAAGGTTCGGAATCGTGGCTGCGATGTCTCGCGCAAACCGGCCCCGATCGTCCGGTCTTTCCGGAGCAGACCCGATCAGATTGATGATCATGAAGGCCTTGCTGTCGATGTCGTCATCCGTTTCGGCGTCGGAGAGCATGATGGCCGCTCCCGGCGCCAGCGTGCGAACCGTCTTGAAGGCACTCAGTTCGGTCATCTGGAACGGCATCAGCCCGAGCTGTTCTTCGACCGGCACTTCCTTGCGCAGGGTCACCGTCGCGAACATCTTTCGGACGGCCTCGTCGGAATAGATCTTCTCGATGTTCTCCGGCACCTGAGCGGCGACGTATCCAGAAAATGTGCCGCCCGACACGACCATCGAATAGCGCCGGACGTTATCGGCGCCGTCCTTGGCGGTTTCGATGATGAAATAGCCCGTTCCGCTGGCTGTCTCCAGGCTCTGGGGCTTGATGCCTTGCGTACTCGCCGCGTTGGATTTGGTAACGTTTTCCACGTCCCTGAATGCGCCCGGGGGGAGTTCTGCGACAACGACCTTGACCCGCTGATCGGCGGTTTCGAAGCCGGGAAACGTCTTTGACGGCGAAAGGCCGACCAGCGGGACAAGCCCGATCCGGGCGCCCGGCACATAGACCAGATCGTCGGCGGAGGCCGGAGCGGCGCTGGCCAGAACAAATAGAACGGCCGTCAATTGTGCGAGATATCTCATGGAAGCCTATTGGATTTGTATTAAGGCCGTTCAATGTTCGGCCGGCGCGGCGTCCTTGCAGCCAGCCTGTGATGGCCCATCGGTTTAGCTGCTTTCGTGTTTCGGTAACAGACGGGCAGCAATTTTGCGGCTCCCCGAGATGTCTGGAAGTGTCCCGGCTTCCTTGAAAATGGCGGTTTTCGCCATGAAGGACGCGCGCGGTCCTTGCAGCCCCCACCCCCCCTCCTATATGAGGCTCACCGTCGCAATATCGCGAGCATTTGATATCTGGGGATCTGGGTGAGGGTGCCGTCAGGGCCCGTCCGGATTGCCGCAACAAGAAGGATATGAGGATCATGGGAAAGGTCATTGGGATCGACCTCGGCACCACGAATTCGTGCGTTGCCGTGATGGATGGCAAGACGCCGAAAGTCATCGAGAACGCGGAGGGTATGCGGACCACGCCGTCCATCGTCGCCTTTAGCGATGATGGCGAACGCCTCGTCGGCCAGCCGGCCAAGCGCCAGGCCGTGACCAATCCCGAGCGCACCATTTTTGCGGTGAAGCGATTGATTGGCCGCCGCTACGACGATCCGACGGTCGAGAAGGACAAGAAGCTCGTTCCGTACAAGATTGCAAAGGCTGGCAACGGCGATGCCTGGGTCGAGGTCGACAGCCAGACCTATTCGCCTTCGCAGATTTCGGCCTTCATCCTGCAAAAGATGAAGGAGACCGCCGAAGCCCATCTGGGCCAGAAGGTCGATCAGGCTGTCATCACGGTTCCCGCTTATTTCAACGACGCGCAACGTCAGGCCACCAAGGACGCGGGCAAGATCGCCGGCCTTGAAGTGCTGCGCATCATCAACGAGCCGACCGCGGCTGCGCTCGCCTACGGTCTCGACAAATCGAAAGCCGGCACCATCGCGGTGTACGACCTCGGCGGCGGCACGTTCGACGTGTCGATCCTCGAGATCGGCGACGGCGTGTTCGAGGTGAAGTCCACCAACGGCGACACCTTCCTCGGCGGCGAAGATTTCGACATGCGTCTCGTCGAATATCTGGCGGCTGAGTTCAAGAAGGAGCAGGGCATTGACCTGACCAAGGACAAGCTCGCGCTGCAGCGTCTGAAAGAGGCCGCTGAAAAAGCCAAGATCGAATTGTCGTCGACCACGCAGACCGAGATCAACCTGCCGTTCATCACGGCCGACCAGTCCGGTCCGAAGCATCTGACGATGAAACTCACGCGCGCCAAGTTCGAGGCGCTGGTCGACGACCTCATCCAGAAAACCATCGAGCCCTGCCGCAAGGCGCTGAAGGATGCCGGCCTGACCGCCGGCGAAGTCGGCGAAGTGGTGCTGGTCGGCGGCATGACGCGCATGCCGAAGGTTCAGGAAGTGGTGAAGCAGTTGTTCGGCAAGGAGCCGCACAAGGGCGTCAACCCGGACGAGGTCGTCGCCATCGGCGCGGCGATCCAGGCCGGCGTGCTGCAGGGCGACGTCAAGGACGTCCTGCTGCTCGACGTCACGCCGCTGTCACTCGGTATCGAGACGCTGGGCGGTGTGTTCACGCGCATCATCGACCGCAATACCACGATCCCGACCAAGAAGAGCCAGGTGTTTTCGACCGCCGAGGACAACCAGAGTGCCGTGACCATTCGCGTGTTCCAGGGTGAACGCGAAATGGCGGCTGATAACAAGGTCCTCGGTCAATTCGATCTGATGGGAATTCCGCCGTCGCCACGCGGCATGCCGCAGATCGAGGTCACGTTCGACATCGACGCCAACGGCATTGTCAACGTGTCGGCCAAGGACAAGGCGACCGGCAAGGAGCAGCAGATCCGCATCCAGGCTTCGGGCGGTCTGTCCGAGGCCGACATCCAGAAGATGGTCAAGGATGCCGAAGCCAACGCCGCCGAGGACAAGAAGCGCCGCGAGGCGGTCGACGCCAAGAATCACGCCGACGGACTGGTGCATTCGACCGAGAAGGCATTGGCCGAACACGGATCGAAGATCGAGGAGTCCGAGCGCCGCGCGATCGAGGACGCGATCAGCGATCTGAAGGAAGCGCTGAAGGGCGACGATGCTGAGGCGATCAAGACCAAGAGCAATACGCTGGCGCAGGCTTCCATGAAGCTTGGCGAAGCGATGTACAAGCAGCAGGCGGAAGCCGATGCGGCCAAGGATGCCGCAAAGGACGATGTCGTCGACGCGGAGTTCACCGAGGTCGACGACGACAAGAACAGCAAGAAGTCTGCTTAAGCGGCGAGAAATAACCATGACCCCCGATCCCTCGGAGTACGCAGCGCGTCTCGAAGGGCGGGGGTCATGTTTCTTTAAGCAGGACGCTGCATCCTTCGACGAGCGAATCTTTCATGTGTCTTCCGGGATGAAGCGACTTTCACGCGGAATCGAGTGATGTCCACCAAGCGCTGTTACTACGAAACCCTTGAGGTCGAGCGGACCGCGGACGACTCCAAGCTCAAGTCGGCCTTTCGCAAGCTGGCTATGAAATGGCATCCGGACAGAAATCCGGGTGACGCAACCAGCGAGATCCGTTTCAAGGAAATCAACGAAGCCTACGAAGTCCTGAAGGATGGCGACAAGCGCGCCGCCTACGATCGCTTCGGTCATGCCGCATTCGAGCAGGGCGGCGGCGGTGGCCCCGGCTTCGGTGCGGGTTTTGCGTCATCCTTCTCCGACATCTTCGAAGACCTGTTCGGGATGGCCGGGCAGCGGGGCCGTGGCGGCGGCCGCGAGCGCGGTGCGGATCTTCGCTACAACATGGAAATCTCCCTTGAAGAGGCTTTCCAGGGCAAGACTGCCCAGATCGAAATTCCGGTCTCCGTGACCTGCGAGTCGTGTTCGGGAACGGGCGCCAAGGCGGGCACGAAACCCAAGAACTGCTCCATGTGCGGCGGTGCTGGCCGCGTTCGTCAAGCCCAGGGCTTTTTCACGCTGGAACGAACCTGTCCCGGCTGTCAGGGCCGTGGCCAGATGATCGAGGACCCCTGTCCGTCCTGCAGCGGCTCGGGCCGCGTGAGCCGCGAGCGCGCGCTGTCGGTCAATATTCCGCCGGGCGTGGAAGATGGCACCCGCATCAGATTGGCCGGTGAAGGTGAGGCCGGTGTCCGTGGGGGACCATCAGGCGATCTCTATATTTTTCTGTCACTGGCCTCGCATCAGTTTTTCCAGCGCGATGGCGCCGATCTTCATTGCCGCGTGCCGATCTCGATGGTGACAGCGGCACTCGGCGGCGAATTCGAGGTGCCGACCATCGACAAGGGCAAGACCAAGGTGAAGGTGCCTTCAGGAACGCAGCCCGGCCGGCGTTTCCGCATTGCATCAAAGGGCATGCCGGTTCTGCGTTCGCGGCAAACGGGAGATATGTATGTCCAGGTTGCCGTTGAAACGCCTCAGAATCTGACCAGGAAGCAGCAGGAACTTCTGGCCGAATTTGAAAAACTGTCGTCGGGCGCAACCCAACCGGAAGCTGCGGGTTTCTTCACTAAGGTCAAGGACTTCTTCGGTACCCGCGCGAACTCGTAATGACCGTTTTGCTTGACCGTTCCGGCTGCCGCCTGTACCTCTTTGTATGACAAAAGTCTGACGTCCCGCCAGTGATGGCCCCCGCCTGGGTGCGAAATGCCTTTGCAATCGTCCGCGCGTGCGTTGAAGAAGCCGCTTCGTCTTGACGACGAGGTTCGCTTTCTTCGCTCGTGGATAGAAAAGCCGCTCCATATGGGAGCGGTGATGCCGTCCGGCCGCGTCCTCGCCCGCACCATGGCACAGTACGTCGATGTCGGATCATCCGATCCCGTGGTCGAAT
>JAFEFK010000858.1 GCA_018240625.1 Pseudomonadota bacterium | reverse complement strand
ATTTCGTTTCGCGACCATATGGCCGCGGTGTCTTTTGGAATGGTATTGAGATCTTCTGCAATTTTCTATTATCGGAAGACTGCGGATTTTCGCAGCACGATTTCTTTTGTGAATTACTGGCGGGCGAAGCGATCGCTCAATGTCGCCATCGTCGCCTCCGTGCGGGAGATGGACGGTAAACTTCTGATCCGCGAGCAATTACCGCTGACGACCTTCGGCGTTGTCAATTACCAACCTAGGATTGACCGCTCGGAATTCGAGGGAAGCGTGGAAATCGAAGTGTTCTGCAATGAGAACATGGTTATTCCCTACGCCGCCATCATGGGTGTGTACGAGACGGCCAATTCGATATCGACCGTTCACAGCTATGCCAGAGCCTACTCCCGATTCGAAGTCGAAGAAGGCCGTACCATCAGCAGTGGACGCGAGGGATGTTGGTCGTTGCGCGATACTGATGATGTCGATTCATTTTGCGTATTTCACAACGGTCCCCGTTCAGTCGCTGCGCAGTCGCCGACCTTGCGAATACGCAACAGCGAGGGCAATATCCATGAAGTCTGCTTCGATTTAGGGCCACTGTCGCCTTATCAATCTGTCAAACTCCGTCCCAAGGATCATTTTGGCGGTCTGGCGGCGTTCCTGAATGGGCAGTTGGGGGATGCCAGCATCAACCTCACGCTCGGCGAAGGGTTTACGCGAATGCTGGTCGGCAACGAGCGTTGCGGCGGCACGGATTTCCAGGTCACCCATTCCAACTTCGACTACAGCGATCATAGAACTGATCATCTTGACGAACGGCAAGGCGCTTTCATGTGTGCGCCGTCCTGCGGCATCACGGACAAGCGCGTTGTAATTTATCCCGACGCCAGCCAAGGCCGCTACATGATGAGTTGCGGCAACGATATCGTTTCGTTCGCATCTGGCGAACTGGTGACTCGGAAAACCGGCTCTGCGCAGGAAACATTTGAATTCCGCCGTGACGACGGTCCATTTCCGAGCCGTCTGGTGACTGGTCTTATCGTTCCCAACGATGGCGACCTGATCGATAACGAATGCTCGCTCGGAGTCATTACCCCGCTGCAACCAAAGAAGCGGTTTTGGTGGGGAGTCTGCTCGGCGGACGACAAACGAGCATCGAAGCTGATCGTGCATGACCTGCCGGATGTATTCGGAGGCATCCTCAACAATTCGACGATCGAGTTGTCATTGTATTCATCGACCGGAAACAAGCCGCTGAAGAGAGTACTCGATAAATCTGACCTCGGCGTTCTCGATAAAGGCGTTGACTTCGCCGACCTGTTTTCCGAAGCTCCGAGCTTCCTGAACGGGGACTTCGGCTATTTCACGATGTTCAGTGATTACGGCGGGCTTTCTGCCTATACGCTGTTCAACAACCGTCGGGGCAGCCACGCGCTGGAGCATGGTTTCTAACGCGTATTTTCCGTTAAGGCTAATTGGCCGGTATTATGGTGCAAACGCCACAAGCGGTTCTCGCTTAGCATTTGCATCTAATGCCGTTTGAACCGCGCCGGGTTTGCCGGAGGCCATTTGGTTTAAGTTATGCCGCCATGGCAGGTTGTTCCAGCATGGCGTAGTAGCGTCGCTCGGCTTCGGCCGGCGGGATGTTGCCAATGGGCTCCAGGAGCCTTCGGTTGTTGAACCAGTCGACCCATTCTAGTGGTCTTAACGCATTGGAGCTATAATGGGCTTAATGCTTTCGAGCTATCATGGTTTTAACCCTGCGGTTCGATCTGGTAAAATAAGCATCATGATGCCGCAACTTCAGACGAGGCCACGTGACAGTATCCGGTACGACACCACTTACGCGAGGTAAACGTACTGCCGCGGCCTGCGCAGCGGCGGCGCTTTTGCTGTCGCTGTCACTCGGCGGTTGCTCGACCTCGATCTCTGATATGCCATTGGCCGGCGCTTCGTCCGATGCGTCGCAACACCCGAAGGACGTATCCGATTATCCGGCGGTGCATGACATTCCCGCACCCCGGGAAGAAGCGACCATGGCCACCAGCGAGCAGGCCAAGATCGAGCAGGAATTGATCGCCGCCCGCGAACGCCAGGCCCAGGCGTCGGCCGCTGCTTTGGCCACCAAATAGCGGGCCCAGCGATACTCGCAAGCCGCGCTAATTGCTGGCGCAGCGAGGCGTCCGTGATAAAAAGGGCATGATTCAAGCGCAAAATCTGCAGAATCCGGCCAGATCGCGGGGCCGATCCTGCGAATCTGTGTTAAGCTACTGAATACACACAATGTTTGGATGAAGCTTTCACTGCTTCATCGAAGCAATATGCCAATCACCCCTGCCGAATCCGGCCTGGAGCCAGGACCCATGGAAGAATTCTATCGTATCCGCCGTCTGCCGCCTTACGTTTTCGAACAGGTCAACCGGGCCAAGGCGGCCGCACGGAACGCCGGAGCCGATATCATCGACCTCGGCATGGGCAATCCCGATCTGCCGACGCCGCCGCACGTGATCGAAAAGCTCAAGGAGACCCTGGGCAAGCCGAAGACCGACCGCTATTCGGCTTCGCGCGGTATCACCGGTCTGCGGAAGGCGCAGGCCGGCTACTATGGCCGCCGTTTCGGGGTGAAACTCAACCCCGACACCCAGATCGTGGCGACGCTCGGCTCCAAGGAAGGTTTTGCCAACGTCGCGCAGGCGATTACCGCGCCGGGCGACGTGGTGCTGTGTCCGAACCCCAGCTATCCGATCCATGCGTTCGGCTTTCTGATGGCGGGCGGCGTGATCCGCTCGGTGCCATCGGAGCCGACGCCGCAATTCTTTGAAGCTGTGGAGCGCGCGATCATCCATTCCATTCCGAAGCCGCTCGCGCTGATCGTCTGCTATCCGTCCAACCCGACGGCGCAGGTCGCCAGCCTCGATTTCTACAAGGATCTGGTGGCGTTTGCGAAAAAGCACGAGATCTTCATTTTGTCGGATCTCGCTTATTCCGAAGTCTATTTCGACGACAACCCACCGCCCTCGGTGTTGCAGGTGCCCGGCGCGATCGACGTGACCGTCGAATTTACTTCGATGTCGAAGACGTTCTCGATGGCCGGCTGGCGCATGGGGTTCGCGGTCGGCAACGAGCGCATCATCGCAGCGTTGGCGCGGGTCAAATCCTATCTCGATTATGGCGCGTTTACGCCTGTTCAGGTCGCAGCGACCGCGGCTTTGAACGGCCCGGACGATTGCATCCGCGAGATGCGCGAGACCTATCGCAAGCGCCGCGATGCTCTGGTGGAATCCTTCGGCCGCGCCGGATGGGTCATTCCGCCGCCGGCGGCCTCGATGTTCGCGTGGGCGCCGTTGCCCGAAAAGTTCCGCGATGTCGGAAGCATGCAGTTCGCAACCCTGATGGTGGAAAAATCGGGCGTCGTGGTCTCGCCCGGCGTCGCCTTCGGCGAGCATGGCGAGGGATATGTCCGCATCGCCATGGTGGAAAACGAGCAGAGAATCCGCCAGGCCGCCCGCGGCGTGCGCCACTTCCTTGAAAGTGGCATCGAAACGTTGCACAACGTGGTTCCTCTCGCCAACCGGCGGTAGGCGTCATCCGACGAACGCCGTCCAGCCCTCGGCCGGACCATGCCTTGCAACATCGGTTTTTCCAGCAGGTTTTTCTGACATGGTCGCACCCCTGAACGTGGGCATCGCGGGGCTCGGCACTGTCGGGTCCGAGGTCGTCCGCCTTATCGAGCAGCAAGGCCGGGCCTTGTCCGCGCGATGCGGTCGCGGTGTGCGGGTGGTCGCGGTGACGGCACGTTCGAAAGCGAAGAAGCGCGGCGTCGACTTGCGCAGCGTGACGTGGGCGAAGAATCCGCTGGCCGTCGCAACCGATCCCGAGGTCGATTGCTTCGTGGAACTGATGGGCGGCGTCGGCGATCCCGCACTGTCGGCGATCGAGGCGGCGCTGCGCGCCGGAAAATCCGTGGTCACCGCCAACAAGGCGCTGATCGCCAAACACGGCTTTCGGCTCGCCGGCCTCGCCGAACAGCACGGCGGCGCATTGAACTACGAAGCCGCGGTCGGCGCCGCCATTCCTGTCATCAAGACGTTGCGGGAAGGCCTTGCGGGCACCACGATCAATCGCGTTTACGGCATCCTCAACGGCACCTGCAATTACATCCTGACGCGCATGGAGCAGGAAAGTCTGTCCTTCGCCGAGTGTCTGAAAGACGCGCAGCGTCTTGGTTACGCCGAGGCCAATCCGTCGTTCGATGTCGACGGTCACGATACCGCGCAAAAGCTGTCCATTCTCGCGAGCCTCGCCTTCGGCACGCGGGTGGCGCAACGCGCGGTTTATGTCGAAGGCATTTCGTCGATCGCGCCGGAAGATCTTCGCGCGGCGGATGAACTCGGCTATCGCGTCAAGCTGCTTGGCGTGGCAGTGCGAACCGCGAAGGGGATCGAACAGCGCGTGCACCCGACCATGGTGCCGAAGACATCGTCGATCGCGCAGGTGATGGGCGTCACCAATGCGGTGACGATCGACGGCGAAGGCATTCCGCCGATCACGCTGGTTGGTCCGGGTGCGGGCGGCGCGGCGACAGCGTCCGCCGTTGTTGCCGACATCGCGGATGTTGCGCGCGGCATTCGCGCGTTGCCGTTCGGCCGTCCGGTGGCCCGGCTGCGTGCGACCAAGAAGGCGCCGATGGAGCGCCATGAAGGCGGTTATTATATCAGGCTGATGGCGCGCGATCTTGCAGGCACCGCGGCGACCATCGCGACCCGGCTTGCGGAGCAGAAGATTTCGATTGAGTCGATCGTCCAGCGCCATCCCGATGGAAAGTTCGACGGAAATGGCGCGTCGCGCAACGCGTCGCCGGTCCCGGTGATTTTGATTACTTACGCGACCAGTGAGGACGCGATGCGCCGCGCGTTGCAGGCGGTGCAGGCGGACAAGGTCATCACCGGCCGTCCGCAGGTCATACGCATCGAGAAGAATTGAACGAAAAAGCGAGCGGACGCATTAGCCTGCCGCGATGTCTGAGGGAGTTGAATACGATGCCGAAACACATTTCCGTTCCGCCGCAGCAATTGCTCGAGCGGATCCTGACGCTCGAGATTGTGCGGGTGACGGAGCGGGCGGCGGTGTCGGCGGCGCGGCTGCGCGGACGCGGCATGGAAAAAGCATCCGATCAGGCCGCGGTCGATGCGATGCGGCGCGAACTGAACAAGTTGCCGATCGACGGCACGGTCGTGATCGGCGAGGGCGAGATCGATGAGGCGCCGATGCTGTTCATCGGCGAGAAAGTCGGCAGCAAGCAAGGGCCCAAGGTCGACATCGCCGTCGATCCGCTCGAGGGCACGGTGCTCTGCGCCAAGAACATGCCGGGCGCCATCGCCACCATCGCAATGGCGGACGGCGGCACGCTGCTGCACGCGCCCGATTGCTACATGGACAAGATCGCGATCGGTCCGGGTTATCCGAAAGGCACCGTGGATCTCGACGCATCGGTGGAAGACAACATTCAGAATCTTGCGAAAGCCAAGGGCGTCAAACCCTCGGAGATCACCGCAATCCTGCTCGACCGGCCGCGTCATGCGACGAAAATCGCTGCGATCCGAAAACTCGGTGCCGCCGTCAGCCTGATCAGCGACGGCGATGTCGCAGGCGTCATCCACACCGCCGAAGCCCGCACCGGCATCGACATCTATTTTGGCAGCGGCGGCGCGCCCGAGGGCGTGCTGTCGGCGGCGGCGCTGCGCTGCATCGGCGGCCAGATGCAGACCCGTCTTATCATCGACAGCGAGGCGTTGCGCGAGCGCACCCTGAAAATGGGCATCAAGGACGCCAAGAAGAAATACGAGATCGACGACATGGTGAAAGGCGACTGCC
>JAFEFK010000857.1 GCA_018240625.1 Pseudomonadota bacterium | reverse complement strand
GCGGGTTGAAGAGGATTCCGATATGGGCCCGCTCTTCGAGAACATGACTGACGATCCTATCCGAACTTTCGATGCGGAGATCGATCGTGATCTTGGGATGCCGTTGGGAAAACCTGCTGAGGATATTGCGCATCAGCCAATGGACGTAACCTTCCCCGGTCACAAGTGCGATATGGCCGCTTTCGATTTTGCGAATGTTGTCGAATTGGGCGAGCAGATTTTGCTTCTCGCTGTGTTGGCGACGCAGGTAGACGGCGAGTAACTGTCCGGCATCAGTCGGAGATATCCCGCGGCCGCGCCGCTCGAAGAGCGGTATACCGCACTCCTGTTCCAGCAGACCTACCGCGCGGCTGACGGCCGAGGCATCCATGCCGAGTGCGCCGGCGGCAGCGCGGACAGAGCCGCTCTCCAGAACATGCATGAAATAGCGCAGGCGCCGCGCTTCAAGTTTTTGATCCATCGCTCGGACCGTCCGTTGCATAAAATGCAACAAATATCCTGCTGTACGATCATTGATGCAAGGTCATTCTTTCAATTTAGCTGGAGCCCGGAATTTACCGTCCGTTGGCCGGATTGCCTGATCCGCATCACCTGGGAAGCCCGCATCATGACGACGACTTCCGTTTCCGAATCTGCCGCTTCGCCCACCAAACCGCTCCACGCCACCTGGGCCGACAGGCTCAAGATATTCATGGCGATACTTGTTGTTGTCGCGATCGCCGAGGCGATCGGGATCGTTCATTTCCAGATTGGTCCGGGTAAGGTTTTACTCCAGCCGATGGTCTGGGCTCTGCTGATCGCAGCGGCTTGGGGAATAGCGTCTGCCTACCTTCCATCACCGACCCGGATCGGGCGCGGCTTGCAGGTCTATGCGGGGCAGTTGCTGAATGCCGGCCTTATCATGTTCATCATCAAGATGAGCTTCACGGTGGGAGGCGCGCTGCCTGAGGTGCAGAAAGCCGGTTGGGCTCTTATTTTTCAGGAGCTCGGTCACACCTTCGGTACGCTGGTTCTCGGACTTCCCATCGCTCTGCTGCTCGGCGTCAAGCGCGAAGCCGTCGGTGCGACGTTCTCCATCGGCCGGGAGGGAAATCTCGTCATTATCGGTGAAAAGTACGGCATGAACTCGCCAGAAGGACGCGGCGTTTTGGCCGAATATATCACCGGCACGGTTCTCGGTGCGTTGTTCATCGCGCTGCTGGCCGGCTTTATCGCGAGCCTTCATATTTTCGATCCGAGGTCGCTTGCCATGGGCGCCGGCGTCGGATCCGGCAGCATGATGGCGGCTGCGATCGGAGCAATCAACGGCCAAAGCCCGCCGGAGATGTCAAAGGAACTTATCGCGATCGCCTCCGCCGCGAATTTGATGACAGCGGTGCTCGGTTTCTATTTTGCGCTGTTCTTCTCGCTGCCGGCGTGTTCGTGGCTCTACGACAAGCTGGAGCCGGTGCTGGGACGGTTTTCCAACTTCAAGCCGGACGTGAATATCGCCCCGTCCATCGCGAACACCGCAGATATGCATCACGGCCGCTTCGGATTCATCGATTCGCTGCTGGCTTGGCTCGTTGTCGCCGGCGGCGTGCTGATTGCAAATTCATTGACCTATAAAGTCCCGGCCGCGTCGTCGTGCGCCGCTCTTGCGTTCGTCTTGGGCGTTGCGCTCCTCGTGGAGCTTGTTGCGCACCTGCTGCCGAAGATTCCGCATATTTTCGTGCTGGTGGTTGTAACGGGCCTCCTTTCGTTGCCGGGCTTGCCGCTTTCGAGTTTCCTCGTCGGTTACATCGACAAGCTGAACTTCCTCGCTTTCACCACGCCGGTGCTGGCGCTCGCCGGCTTCTCGGTCGCCAAGGATTTGCCGATCTTCAAGCAATTGAGCTGGCGCATCGTGGTCGTGTCGTTGACCGCCGCGGCGGGCACCTTCATCTGTGCGACGGTGATCTCTGAATTCTTCCATCGCTAACAGGCGGATCAAGCATGCTCCAGGAATTTGGAATTGCGGATGACATCCGCGCCAGGATGTTGAATTGGCGCCACGATCTTCACGCGAATCCCGAAACCGCGTTCGAGGAGCATCGGACAGCCCAGGTTGTGGCCGATGCGCTGATGGAGATGCAGATCGCGGTCGACCGGGGGCTGGGTGTGACCGGGGTGGTTGGAACGCTGAAGAATGGCGAAGGGCCGGTCATTGCCTTGCGAGCCGATATGGATGCGCTCGATATGCAGGAACTCGGCGCGAGCCCGTATCAATCCACTCGAAAAGGTAAGATGCATGGCTGCGGCCATGATGGCCATACGGCGATGTTGCTTGGCGCTGCCGTCCATCTGGCGCGTCACCGCCCGTTCCGGGGCACGGTTCACTTCATTTTCCAGCCTGCCGAGGAGAATGAGGGCGGCGGCCGGAAGATGGTTGAAGAGGGTCTGTTCGAGAAATTCCCCGCCGATGCGATCTTTGGAATGCATAACATTCCAGCGATGCCGCGAGGGAAGTTCGGGATCCGGACCGGAATTGCGACGGCGTTTCTGGATACGTTCGAGATTCATGTCGTCGGGAAGGGCTGTCATGCGGCGGCGCCGGAAACAGGAATCGATTCCATCGTCATCGCCGCTAGCCTCGTCAACGCTCTTCAGACGATTGTCAGCCGGCGGATTGGCGCAGTTGAATCCGCTGTCGTGACCGTGACGCAGATCCACGGTGGCGATACCTGGAATGTGGTGCCTGAACAGGTTATCCTGCGCGGCACGGTCCGGACGCTGGATGCGGGTATACAGGACCGGGTCGAAGCAGCGATGAAGGACGTCTGCGCCGGCATCGCGCAAGCTCACAGCGCGGAAATCGACATACGCTACATGCGGGGCTATCCTGGCGTCATCAACACCCCAGCCGAGACGAATGCCGCTGTCTCCGCGGCGCGGAACCTCGTGGGCGAGGAGAAGGTGATGACCGATATCAAGCCGGCCATGGGTTCGGAGGATTTTGCGTTCATGCTGCAGAAATGCCCGGGTGCCTATATCTGCATCGGAGCCGGCGAAACCGCCAACGATCCGCCCCTGCACAACCCCTATTACGATTTCAACGATGCCATCCTGCCGCTTGGCGCGGCTTATTGGGTGGAACTGGTCAAGCAACAACTACCCGTCGCGTGATGCTGTCGGTCTTCGACATCTTCAAGATCGGTATCGGTCCATCGAGCTCGCATACGGTCGGGCCGATGCGCGCCGCCGAGCAGTTCGCACGTGGGCTCGAGCGTGACGGGCTGCTGCTGCGAACAGCGCAAGTCCGCGTCGAACTTTATGGTTCGCTCGGGGCAACCGGGCGCGGCCACGCCACCGACCTTGGTGTCATTCTCGGCCTGTACGGAGAAACGCCCGATACGGTCGATCCATCAGCCGTCAAACCTCAATTGGCATCGGTGCAGCGCTCCGGGCAATTGCCATTGTTGGGGATCCATCCGATTTCGTTTCAGCGCGCACGCGACATCGTTTTCCTGGCTGAGCAGTCGATGCCGGAGCATCCCAACGCGATGCGTTTTGCGGCGACGGGCAGCGATGGCTCGATCCTGTCCGACCGATGCTATTTTTCGGTCGGCGGCGGCTTCGTCATGGAAAGTGGCGCTGCCGCAGCCGTAGCTGATATGGCCCCCGGCCTCCGTTGGCCGTATCCGTTTCGCACCGGTGACGACTTGCTTGCACAGGCGAAGTCGAATGGAATGTCGATCGCCGAGTTGATGATGGCCAACGAGTGCGTCTGGCGATCAGAGGAGGAGGTTCGCGCCGGGTTGCTGCACATCTGGCGCGTAATGCAGGAATGCGTCCAGCGCGGCTTTGGCATCGGCGACGAGGACGGTGAGGAGCATCTGCCGGGTGCGCTCGGGATCCGCCGCCGTGCGCCGAAACTCTATCGCGAACTGCTTGAGCGAGGGCACAATGTGGCCGGCGGCGATCCGCTCGCAGCGATGGACTGGGTCAATGCGTTTGCCATGGCCGTCAATGAGCAGAATGCGGCCGGCGGTCGTGTCGTTACCGCGCCGACCAACGGGGCGGCCGGCATCGTTCCTGCGGTGCTGCACTATCACGACAAGTACACGGCGGGTGCGCCCGATGACGACGTCGTCGATTTCCTGCTGACGGCCGGGGCCATCGGGTTGCTCTACAAGGCAAACGCATCGATTTCGGGTGCGGAAGTTGGATGCCAAGGGGAGGTCGGCGTGGCCTGTTCGATGGCAGCCGGCGCATTGGCCGCCGTGCTTGGAGGCACCGTACCGCAAATTGAGAACGCCGCCGAAATCGGCATGGAGCACAACCTCGGCCTGACCTGCGATCCGGTCGGAGGACGTGTCCAGATTCCATGCATCGAGCGCAATGCCATGGGCGCCGTCAAGGCGATCAATGCCGCCCGCATGGCGCTACGCGGAGACGGCCATCACTATGTTTCGCTTGACGCCGTGATCAAGACGATGCGCCAAACCGGCGAGGATATGAAATCGAAATACAAGGAAACCTCGCTCGGCGGACTCGCTGTGAATGTCGTCGAATGCTGACGATGAGAAGCCCACGACCCGAAGCGCGCCGATACGTTGACTTCCTACCATCGCTACGCGCGCAGCAGCGATCTCTACCTCATTTACGTCGTCATCAATTCGCAGGCGGATCGCTCGAAGAGCGCCGCCGAACAAGCTGATCCGTTCCTGACAGTGGGTGCCGTCGGTCGGGGCGCGGAGGGAATGAGCATCCGCGGCACCAAATGGTTGGCGACCGGCGGCGGAGTCGTCACGCGACGGGAAACGCGACGATAACTGCGAGACCGCCGCCGCCGATGCCGTCCGCGAGGGTGATTGTGCCGGACCCCTGCTGCAGCCGCGTGCGCACGATGGCGAGTCCAAGCCCGGAGCCGGAAGGGCGATTGGTCGCCGGAACGCGGAAGAAGCGATCGAATACGCGCTCGCGATGTTCCGATGCGATGCCGGGGCCATCGTCGGAAATTTTCACGACATAGCGATCGTTTCTTGCAAAGACGGATACGATCACCGATCCACCGATCTTGTTGTACCTGATTGCGTTGTCGATCACGTTGGTGAGGATGTCGTGAAGCGCCGGCGCATCGATCCGTACCGGCGCGGAACGGATTTCGGCCTCGAAAGCCAAATCCACATTTCTGGCGGCGGCGAGCGGCGCCATCATGGCGACGGCATCGCTTGCGCTCGCGATCAGGTCGGCCGGTGCGGCGTGGTCGTCCTTGTCGGATACGATGGCTTCTTCGGCGCGCGCCATTGCGATGAGTTGGGCGACCAGCCGATCGAGATGCTGGGTCGATTTCTCGATTTCGCCGATGGTCTCGATGTTTTCCGCGTTGCGATCCATGTCGCGCTGCAGGAGTGCGAGATGCACGCGCAAAGAAGCCAGGGGCGTTTTCATCTGATGCGATGCGTCGGCAATGAAATCCCGGATCACCTGCATTGCGGCTTCAAGACGGTCAAAAAGCTGGTTCACAGCCCGGACGGGAGGATGTGCCTCGAAGGGAATGTTGGCGAGGTCGAGAGGTTGCAGACTTTTGCCGGCCTCGATCTGCCGTTGATCGATTTCGCGGCCGAGATCGACCAGCGGTGAAAGCCCGCGCTGGACCGCCAGCCAGCCGAGAAGGGCGGCCGCGACAATGATGCCCGCTTCCAGTCCCACCAGCACGAGCAGCAATTCCCGCCGCGCGGCGATCCGTCCGTTCGTCGTTTCCGCGACCTCGACGAGCACGGGATCCGGTTTGCCGTACACGGGTTGCCATGCGGCAGCCACGCGTACCGGCGCGTCTCTATAGTGCGAGTCGAAGTGGCTGATGACATGGAGGCCGGGCTTGGTGTCGCCGTTCGACAGATTCGGGTAACCGGTGACGAGCGCCCCGTCGTAAGACACGCTGTAGTAAACGCTGTCATTGGCTCGTGTCTCGAGCATTCCGAGTGCGACTTGCGGCAGATCGACGGCGATCTCCCCGTCCTCGACACTAATGCGTTCGGCGATCGCTTTGACGGAGCCGTCGAGAACCCGGTCGTAGGCGCGCTCGATGGTCTTCTCGATAAGCAGCAAACCCCCGAGGCCGAGAGCAACGGCAAGGACACTGGTCGGCACCAGTAGATTGAGGAGAAGGGCCCGACGCAGGGACGGTGTTCGCCGTTCTCTCACTTCTCCTCCATCAGGTAACCCAAACCTCTCACCGTCCTGATCTTGGGGCTGTCAGGTCCCAGCTTGTGCCGGAGCCGGGCGATATAGAGTTCGATGGCGTTCGGCGCGACCGGCTCGTCGAAGCTGAAGACCTCGGAAATCAATCGCTCCTTTTGGACGAGCTTGCCGGCATGCGCCATCAGGATCGCGAGGACCGCCATTTCGCGCCGGCGAAGCAGGAGCGGATTCTCGCCGAGTCTCGCCGTGCCCGATGAAGTTTCGAATACCAGGTTGCCGCATCGGAGCATCGGTGCGGATTGACCCCTGCCGCGCCGCATCAAGGCCTTTGCGCGTGCTTCGAATTCATCGAGGTCGAATGGCTTGGTGAGATAATCATCCGCGCCGAGATTCAGGCATTTCACCTTGTCCTTGATCTCTCCCAGCGCAGTCAGGATCAGAATCGGTATTTCGCAACCGTTGTCGCGCAATCGGCGCAGCACGTCCTGACCGGGAATGTCAGGCAGGCCAAGGTCGAGCACGATCAGCGAATAGGCCTCGGAAGGGGCGACATCCATCGCACCCTGTCCTGTCACTTCGTGATCCACGGCAATGCCAGCCGGCGCGAGTGCCTTCTTCAGGCCCGCAACCAGCGATGTATCGTCTTCAACGATCAGAATTCGCACGATGCTGGTGTCCAACGAATGTTGCCAAACGAGTCAATGTAAGTTCAGATGTGGAGCGAGGTCAAAATATTGCCAACGTTCCGCAACCGAGGGGGTCACGAATTGCTGCGCCGGCCAGTCTATCTCTGCTGGTTGGCCCTATGGCTATGTTTCGCATGCGCGGCCTCGGCCGGCGATGAGTCTTCGGGTGCGAGTGCAACGAGCAATTCTTCTCCAGATT
>JAFEFK010000856.1 GCA_018240625.1 Pseudomonadota bacterium | reverse complement strand
ACCGGTTCGCCGATCCGCGTATCCGCACGGGGAGCCGCTGACATGAGTGCGGTTGAACCTGCCGCCGCCGCTGGCAATGCGCCGGAACCGATCAGCCCATTGAAGGAGGCCTGGATCGTCTACCGGCGCAACACGCCGGCCGTGCTGGGCACGCTGCTTCTGCTCGCCATCGTGGCGTTCGTCCTCTATGGAACGTTGATCTACCAGGGCGATCCCTACGAGATCGTGTGGGCGCCGCAGACGCCACCCGGGACCGAGGCAACTGTTCCGCTCGGCACCGACAATCTCGGCCGCGACATCCTGCGCGGGCTGCTGAAGGGCGGCGGCCCGACGCTTGCTGTGGGTGCGGCGGCGGCCATCATCACCCTCGTTATCGGCATCCTTCTCGGCGGCATCGCCGGCTATTTCGGCGGCTGGATCGACGATCTCCTGATGCGCATCACGGAATTCTTCCAGGTCCTGCCGGCGCTGCTGTTTGCCATGGTCGTCATCACGTTGTTCTCGCCATCGGCCATCACGACGGCGATCGCGATCGGGGTCGTCCTCTGGCCGCAGACCGCGCGGCTGACACGCGCGGAATTCTTGAGGATTCGCGAGCTTGAATATGTCACGGCGGCGCGGTCGATCGGTGCGCGCAACGGACGCATCATGTGGAAAGTCATTCTGCCGAACGCACTGCCACCTCTCATCGTCTCGGCAACTCTTACGGTTGGCGTGGCGATCCTGTTCCAGGCAGGCCTGTCCTTTCTAGGCCTCGACGATCCCAACACCATGTCGTGGGGGCTGATGATCGGCACGAACCGGCAGTACATCCTGGACGCCTGGTGGCCGGTCACTTTTCCCGGCGTCGCTATCTTCCTCACGGTGTTCGCGGTCAGTCTCGTCGGCGACGGGCTGAACGACGCCTTCAATCCAAAACTTCGCGAGCGCTGACATGGCGGAGCCGCTGCTCTCGATTCGCGATCTGAAAGTCGAATTCTCCACACGCCACGGGCGCGTAACGGCGCTCAGCGGCATCGACCTCGACCTGATGCCCGGCGAGACACTCGGCATCGTCGGCGAATCCGGCTGCGGCAAGTCGATCACCGCGCTTGCCACGATGGGCCTCATTCCGGATCCGCCGGGCCGCATCGCGGGCGGCCGCATCTTCTTCGATGGCGAAGACATCACCTTGGCAGATGCGCAGCGGCTGAGAAGCTTGCGCGGCGCCGACATCTCGATGATCTTCCAGGAGCCGATGACGTCGCTCAATCCGGTCTTCACCGCCGGCGACCAGATCGCCGAAGCGATCGTGCTGCATCAGTCGGCGGGCAAGGCCGAGGCCGACCGCATGGCGATCGAGCTGTTGCGCACGGTCGGTATCCCCGAGCCGGAGCGGCGCGCGCAATCCTATCCGCACGAGTTGTCCGGCGGAATGCGCCAGCGCGTGATGATCGCAATCGCGATCTCTTGCCGGCCGCGCATCCTGATCGCCGATGAGCCCACCACGGCGCTCGACGTGACGGTTCAGGCGCAGATCTTCGACCTGATGCGCGATATCCAGCAACAATCCGGCGTCGCCATCATGCTGATCACCCACGACATGGGCGCGATCGCCGAAATGGCGGACCGGGTGGCGGTCATGTATGCCGGCCGCATCGTTGAAAAAGGCAGCGCCGACGCCATTCTCGACAATCCGCTGCATCCCTACACACGCGGACTGATCGGTTGCATCCCCGTACTAGGAAAGGAGGCCAACCGGGAAGCGCGGATGCCTCCGCTGGCTGAAATCCCCGGCATCGTGCCACCGCTGCACCTGCTCGGACGGGGCTGCGCCTTTGCGGATCGCTGCCCTCTCGCCTTCGATCGCTGCCGCGCCGAGAGCCCCACGCTTGAAGGGGATGCTCACAAGGTCGCCTGCTTCGCGGCGGAAATGGAGGCGGCGTGACGACCGAAACGCTGCTCGCTGTCCGGGGGCTGTCGGTCGGTTTCGCTATGCCGCGCAAATCGCCGTTCGGCCAACGGCTCACCTTGCATGCGGTTCGAAATGTCTCGTTTTCGCTGCGGCCCGGCCGCACGCTGGGGCTGGTCGGCGAGAGCGGATCGGGCAAGACGACGGCGGCCATGGCCGCGATCCGGCTGGCGGCGGCGCAAACCGGTTCGGTCCTGTTCGATGGCGTCGATCTTCTCAAGCTTGACGCCGAGGCGATGCGCCAACACCGGCGCCACCTGCAGGTGATCTTCCAGGATCCCTATTCGTCCCTCAATCCGCGCGAGCGCGTCGGTGCGATCGTGCGCGAGCCTCTCGACCTGATGATGTCCGACATCTCCAGGCCGGATCGGGAGAACCGCGTGCGCGAATTGTTCGGACTGGTCGGACTGAGGCCAGATCAAATGGCGCTGTTCCCGCATCAGTTTTCCGGAGGACAACGTCAGCGCGTCTCCATTGCGCGTGCGCTCGCCACCAATCCACGGCTGATCGTCTGCGACGAACCGGTTTCGGCACTCGACGTGGCGATCCAGGCCCAGATCCTGAACCTGCTGCGCCGGCTGCAGGACAGCCACGGGCTTTCCTACCTGTTCATCAGCCACGACCTCGGCGTCGTGCAGTTCATCTGCGATGACATCGCGGTGATGTATCTTGGACAGGTCGTCGAATTCGCGGACCGGCCAACCCTGTTTTCCCGGCCGCGCCATCCCTATACCGCGGCGCTTCTGTCCGCCGCCCCGTCGCTGGCGCGCCGCAAGAGCGCAGGCTATGTACGCGAAGGCGCGGTGAAGGGTGATCCGCCGAGCCCGTTAAATATTCCGCTCGGCTGTGCCTTCGCCTCGCGATGCCCGCATGCGCAGCCGAAATGCCGGGAGGAGCGGCCGGTTCTGCGCCACGATGCAGATGGGTCGGTCGCTTGCCATTACCCGCTTGCCTGATGGTATCTGTTTTACATCAGCATCGAGCGCGAGGAGCGCACGGCTTCAATCCTAGAGAAACTTCTCCCAATCGTGAGCCCTGATCTTCGCTTCCAACTGGTGATCGAGCTTGTTGAGAATCTCTCCCAGAGTCGTGCGTTCGTTCGCGCTGAGCGTTGCGGTGAGCTCGTTTTCGACCCGCACCGCAAATTTCTCGATATCTTTGTAGACCTTGCGGCCGCTCGCAGTGAGCCGCAGGTTGGCTCGGCGCCGGTCTGTCTTGTCCACGTCACGGTGGATCAACTGGCGCCGAACCAGCAATTCGATCGCCCGCGCGACCTTGAACGCATCTGACGATGTTAACATACCGAGCTGCTTCGCCGTCAGCGGCTGATACCGAGCAATAACCGCGAGGCTGCGCCAGGCGGGCACGGTCAAATCATGGCGGTTTGCATACATCCGCGCGACAAATTCCCCCAGCCGCGCCGAGATGAGGCTGAAT
>JAFEFK010000855.1 GCA_018240625.1 Pseudomonadota bacterium | reverse complement strand
AGAAGAGCGCCGCCCCTGTCGACGCGCTCAGGCTCACGCGAGCGCTGCGCCCTCCGGTTCGGCGGTGACGTCCGAAATGTCCTCATCAGGCGTCAAGGAAGCCGCGGCTCCGCTACTTGGAGCGGTTCACTTTTTGATTGAAGTGCTTCATCGAGCATGAACCACTCTAGATGAATGGTTTGCCACCGGTGACAGCAACGGTGGTGCCTGAGGTATAGCTGGAGGAAGGATCGGCGAGCATCACATAGGCCGTCGCGAGCTCTGCGGGTTGTCCTGCCCGCTGCATCGGCACTTGCTGGCCAAAATTCTTGATCGCCTCGTCGGGCATCGTCGATGGAATCAGCGGTGTCCAGATCGGTCCGGGCGCAACTGCGTTCACCCGGATGCCCTTTTCCGCCAGCATCTGCGCGAGACCGCCGGTAAAATTCTGGATCGCTCCTTTTGTTGTCGCATACGCAAGCAGGATCGGGTTCGGCATGTCCGAGTTGACCGACGCCGTATTTACGATCGCACTGCCCGGCTTCATGTGCGGCACCGCGGCTTTGGTGAGATAAAACATCGCATGGATATTCACCCTGAACGTCAGCTCCCATTCGTCGTCGCTGATATCGCCGATATCCTTGAACGTCGCCTGGTGAGCGGCGTTGTTCACCAGGATGTCGATGGCGCCGAATTCATCGACAGCCTTCTTGATAACGGCACGGCAATGATCCGAGTTTTGAAGGTCGCCTGATATCAGTGCGGCTTTGCGCCCTTCTTTCTCAATCAGAGCTTTTACTTCGTTGGCATCGTCATTCTCGCTGAGATATGCGATCAGCACGTCGGCGCCTTCCCGCGCGTAGGCGATCGCGACGGCGCGCCCAATTCCGCTATCGCCGCCGGTAATGACCGCTCTCATTCCCTTCAGGCGGCCTGAGCCCTTGTAGCTCGTCTCCCCGTGATCGGGACGAGGGTCCATCTTCGCCGTCGATCCCGGCATCGCTTGCTTCTGGCTTGGATACGGGGGCTTCGCATAGTTGACCGGCATGATGTCCTCCTGAGGCTTCGCAGGTCTCAATCGCCGGCGGACGATAGCGTTCCGCAACCGACGCCACCGGCGCAACAGGAACATGCCCCTCGGCCAGCCGTTGTTTCGATAATTGATCCGCCAATCGAACACTGGAGCTTCCCATGAAAGTCGGCGATTTCGTCGTTGAACGGCTGCATGCCTGGGGAGTGCGGAGGATCTACGGATATCCGGGCGATGGCATTAATGGCGTCCTGGGAGCACTGCAGAGAGCCAACACCATCGATTTCATTCAGGTTCGGCACGAGGAGATGGCCGCATTCATGGCGGTCGCTCACGCCAAATTCACCGGCGAGATCGGCGTCTGTCTGTCGACCGGCGGCCCAGGTGCGACCCATCTGATCACCGGATTGTATGACGCCAAGCTGGATCATGCGCCGGTTCTCGCGATCTGCGGTCAGGCCGAGTCAACTGTGCGGGGCGCCAGCTACCAGCAAGAACTCAACCTCGATCGCGTGTTCGCGGATGTCGCTGTCTTCGCACAGGAAGCCTCCGCACCCGCGCAGGTACGGCATCTGGTCGACCGATGCATTCGAGTCGCAAAGGCGACCAACGGACCCTCGGTCCTCATGCTCCCAAAAGACATTCAGGACGGAGCATATGAAGAGCCTGCCGTCGCCCACGGTTTTACGCGTTCCGGCGTCGGCTACAGCAAGCCGAAGATCATTCCGGAAGACGCTGACCTCGCAAAGGCGGCAGAGATTTTGAACGCTGGCAGCAAGGTGGCAATCCTGATCGGCGCCGGTGCGCGCGGCGCAGCACCGCAATTGACCGAGATGGCGACGCTTCTCGGTGCCGGCGTTGCCAAGGCCTTGCTGGGGAAGGATGTGCTGCCGGACGACCTACCCTTCGTCACCGGCGCAATCGGATTGCTTGGCACTGAGCCAAGCTGGGATCTGATGCAGGATTGCGACACGTTGCTGATGGTAGGAACGGGGTTCCCGTGGTCCGAATTCCTGCCAAAGGATGGAGCCGTCCGTGCGGTTCAGATCGACATCAAAGCGTCGATGCTCTCGTTGCGTTATCCGGCCGAGGTCAACCTGCACGGCGATGCCGCCGAGACGTTGAAAGCGTTATTGCCCTTCATCAAGCGGAAGGATGACCGGGATTGGTCAAAGACCATTGAGACCAACATAGCCGCGTGGTGGAAGAAACTGGAGGGGCGCGCGCAGGCGGATGCCAGTCCCGTGAACCCGCAGCGCGTGGTCTGGGAGATGTCCCCATTGCTGCCGGCCGATGCGATCGTCACCAGCGACAGCGGATCCTGCGCCAACTGGTATGCGCGCGACTACCGCGTGCAGCAGGGCCAGTCCGCATCGCTCTCGGGCGGATTGGCCTCAATGGGCGCCGCTGTTCCCTATGCCATCGGCGCCAAGTTCGCACACCCTGATCGCCCGGTGATCGCTCTTGTCGGCGACGGTGCCATGCAGATGAACAACCTCGCCGAACTCATCACCGTTCAGAAGTATTGGAAGCGTTGGGCGGACCCGCGCTGGATCGTTTGCGTTTTCAACAATCAGGACCTCAACGAAGTGACGTGGGAACAACGCGTCATGGAAGGCAACCCGAGATTCGATGCTTCTCAGGACATCCCGGACTTCGCTTATGCCAAATTTGGAGAGATGCTCGGGTTCGCCGGGATTTTCGTGAATTCACCGGATCGTTTGGCCTCTGCGTGGCGGGAAGCGCTCTCGAGCGACCGGCCCGTGGTCCTCGAGGTTAAGACAGACCCGGATGTTGCTCCGCTTCCGCCCCACCTTACGCTCAAGCAGGCCCGTGCCTTCATGTCGTCGATGGCCAAGGGTGATGCCGGGGTCAGCCATATCATCGGTGAAACTGCGAAACAGGTGGTCGATGGAATCTTTCACAGGAGCTGAATTTTCTGCATGAAAAAGACAGAGAACGGCCCCGAAGTCCCAGCGTTATTGTAACACATCATGCAGCCCAAGACATCCCGTGACTTGCCAGCAAAAGCTCCCCGTCACGACAAAGAGCGGGACGATCAATCCGCCGCAGCGATAGACGCTGCGAAAACGAACGACGCGAACCGGGATCTGGTCCACGGCGAAGGCGGAGACACCGAAATTCCTGCGAAATCATCCGACATCAGCAAGGATGATTAACCTGCACTTCAGAATTTCAGATCATCCGCGGTCTGAGGTTCTCTCACAGGGCGCCTGTTGCGCTCCGACCTGAACCGCTGCGAGCGGTTGTAGACGTCCTTGCGAATACGCATCATTTCGCCGAGCGGCCGATGATCCTCGATTCCGTGCCAAGGACTGAACGACATCCCGTCATCGACGGCCTCGGACCTTGAAGAATTCCAGCCCGATTGGGGTTCGACGATCAATCGCGCTACCGGAATAAACGGGCTTTCGGCTTCATCCCATCGCCTGGTCGGATTGTCGATCGGCATCGTCTCCAGATTGGCACATAGTTGTACCCGGAACTCCCAAGTACTGGTGTTATGCTGAAAGTGGTCGATGACAAGCTCTCTCAAAATGTCAGGCCGTCCGATATCGACCGGTCGGCCCGTCAGACTGGTCAAATCGGGGGATACGGGCGCTACCTGAACTTTTGCGATATAGTCGCCGTACCGAAGCGGAAGCTGGGAATAGAAGGTCTCACCCAGAATATGGGTCGGTGGCTCTCCGCCCAACGCCTTGGCCAGCGCCGACTGTCCGCCGAAAACCTCAAGGGTCTTTTCGACGCCGCGCATCACGGCTGAGACGCCCTTTTTCATGTCGGGCATCCGATCGGTCGTCGGCGCCAATAGTTTCAAACTCTGATGAAAGGCCTTGGCGCTCGGTGCATTGAAGGTCGGTCCGTTCACCATCACGAAATCCTGGTTGGAATCCCGCTTCGACCCTTCGAGACGCTGTCCCTCAATACCAATGATCTTGATGGCCAGCCCGCGTGGGGTCGATATTGAATCGTCCAGCAGGTCGCCCGGAACGGTCGAAAATCGCATGACGACCGGGTACGCCGCCGTCCTGGCGAACACTCCCTGCGCAAGCGGCGCCGAAAGTCCGGCAAGGACTTCAAACTTGCCACAGAGGATGCCATGGCTCTTGGCATGCACCGATCTTATGGCGTGTCCGCCATCCGCGAACGTCTTGTCCGCAATCTCAGTCATCGTTTTGGAAATCGCATCGGCCGTCTGCTTCTCGTCTGAGTGAGGTTTATCGAGATCGGGCGAATATCGTTCGAGACGCGAAGGCATATTCATGCGGCCAACAACTTGTCTATGGTGATCGGAAAATCCCTTACCCGCTTTCCGGTCGCGTGGAAGATCGCATTGGCGACGGCTGAGGCAGTGCCTACGATGCCGATCTCTCCTAAACCTTTCACCCCCAGAGGGCTGACCTTCTCGTCATGCTCATCGACAAAGATGACTTCGATATTCTCGATGTCTGCATGCGCGGGAATATGATACTCGGCAAGATTATGGTTCATGATCTTGCCCAAGCGATGATCGGTCATCGCCTCTTCATGCAATGCCATTCCAATCCCCATCACGACACCGCCCAGGATTTGGCTGCGCGCGGTCTTCGGATTGAGAATTCGTCCGGCAGCGGCGGCACAGACGATCCGCGTGACCCGAACGATGCCGAGTTCCTCATCGACGCGCACCTCTGCGAACACGGCTGAATGCGTGTAGCTGATGTATTTCATCATCTGCAGCAGATCCGGACCGACCTTGCCCTCCTCCTCGATCTCCTCCAGGTCGGCCGCATGCATGATTTCCGATATCGCGAGCCGCTTGCCCGGATCATCGATCCGGAAGATGCACCCGCCGCTCACGGCTACGTCTTCGAACTCCGAGTCCGCCAGTGGCGAATTGGCCATTTTCTTCGCATGCTTGAATAGCGTCTCCTTGGCGGCCTCACACGCGGCCTGCACAGCGGAACCGTTTGAAGCGGCCGTCCATGATCCACCCTCGACAGGAGAGGTCGGGAGCGTCGAGTCTCCGATACGGGCTGTGACATCTTCAAGTGGCAGACCGAACGCATCCGCTCCAATTTGGGTCAGGATGGTCCAGGTACCGGTACCGATGTCAGATGCGGCAGTCGACACTTCGAGCTTGCCGTCCGCGCTGAGTTTCGCGGTCGCTTCGGCTTTCTGAAGGAACGCATCCCACATGCCGGTGGAAACGCCCCATCCGATCAGATCGTGACCGTCCTGCATCGATCGGGGAACAGACTTCCGCTTGTCCCAACCGAATGCTGCGGCTCCCTCGCGATAGCAGGCGTGAAGCGCCTTCGAGGTGAATTGTTTGTCGGTATTCTCGTCCTTGGATGCAAAATTCAGCCGGCGAATTTCAAGGGGATCGATTCCAACCTCATAGGAAAGTTCATCCAGGGCACACTCCAGCGCGGTGACGCCGATCGCGGCGCCGGGTGCGCGCATATCGCATGGCGTGGGTGTGTGCAGTTTTGCGAGGCGGTAGGAAAGTTTGACGTTGTCGCAATGATACATCATGCCCGACCAATTGACGACCGCCTCCTGGTAGTCTTCGTAGTGAGAAGTCGATGCGACTGCATCGTGCATGATCGATCGCAGCCGCCCTTCGCGGTCGGCGGCTAGCGATACGGTCTGGTAATTGTCCGGCCTGTATCCGATGTGAAACATCTGGGAGCGCGTCAACGACACGCGCACCGACCGCTTGAGTTCGAGACTCGCCATGACCGCGAAGAACAGTTGATGCTGGGGTCGCAGGGCCGAGCCGAACGCGCCGCCGACATAGTGATTGATCAACCGAACGTTCTTGGACTTCAAGCCAAAAACGGATGTGACGTAGCCTTGCGCGTTCTGCGAGCCTTGCGTCTTGTCGTAGATGGTTAGCTTGTCATTTCCCTCGTATACGCACGTTGTGCCGAACATCTCCATCGGGTTGTGATGCTCGGCATTGACCCGGTAATCCCGGCTGATTTTGATCGGTGCATCCTCGAAAGCCTTCTCCGGGTCTCCTCTCGGATCGGGCGGCGGTGGAATGCCGCTTCGCTTTTCCGGGGGGACATAGGCCTCCGAACGCTTGCGCTCCAGCTCCGTACAATGCTCGCGGACCTCGTATTCCGCCGAGACGAGCGAAGCGGCATCCCGCGCTGCCTCGTAACTATCGGCAACCACAAGAGCTATTGGCTGCCCGTCAAACAGGATCCGGTCGGAATGCAACGGCCTAAACGGATGACCAGGAGGGGCAACCTCGTCGCGCCAGCTCCGGTCGAGCCAGGCAGCCTTGCCGCGATTCTCATGCGTAAAAACCTCGACGACGCCCGGTACCTGCCGGGCCGGTTCGACATTCAAGGCTGTTATTCGTCCGGCGGCGATCGTGCTTCCGACTATGGCTCCATGCAGCAAGTCTGCAGCCGGATACTCCGCCGCATACTTTGCCTGTCCAGTGACTTTAAGGCGTCCATCGACCCGATTCGTCGGCCGGCCGATATGGATGTTTTCCGTGAGGGACATATTGCGCCTTATTGAACCGATTTAACGGATTGATCCTGCGGCGTACCCGCAAAGGCCTGATGAAGCGCCCGAACCATCGCGCGGCGCGCCAGCTCGATCTTGAAGTTGTTCTCACCCTGCCCATGCGCCGGGGTCAAAACTTGATCCGCGAACTTGAGGAAGAGCTGCGTGTCCGGCCTCTGCCCCCTCAACAACTCCTCGGCAGCTGTATCGCGCCAAGGCTTGTGCGCGACGCCACCAAGAGCCACGCGTGCCTCGTCAATGGCATCCGCTTTCAGCGTGAGCCCTACAGCGACCGAAACGAGCGCAAACGCATAGGACAGCCGATCGCGGATTTTGAGATACGTGTAGTTGGCACCAAAATCGGACGGCGGCAGAACCACAGCGGTGATCAATTCGCCCGATGACATCGTGTTGTCGCGCTGCGGTTCACTTCCGGGCAGGCGATGAAAGTCGGAAAACGGAATACTACGCTTTCCGTCCGGCCCTTCCACATCAACGGACGCGTTAAGCGCGGCCAGCGCCACGCACATGTCGGAAGGATGAACGGCGATGCAGTCCGGGCTTGCTCCAAGGATGGCGTGTATCCGGTTGACGCCGCCGATCGCAGAACACCCTGTGCCGGGGTCGCGTTTGTTGCAGGCAGTCGAGGGATCGTAGAAATAGTAGCATCTCGTCCGTTGGAGCAGATTGCCTCCGGTGGTGGCGGCATTACGAAGCTGGGGCGAAGCCCCGGCCAAAATCGCGCTCGCCAATAGCGGGTATTGCCTTCGGATATCGTCATTCCAGGCCAGATCGGTATTACTGACCAGAGCCCCGATCCGAAGTCCGCCCTCCGCGGTCGGCGTTATTTCCTTCAGAGGCAACCGATTGATGTCGACGATGCGGCCTGGCCGTTCGACATCGTATTTCATCAGATCGACAAGATTTGTACCTCCGGCAAGCACCTTGGACGAACCTGTAGCCAGCGCGCGGATCGCATCCGAAACATTGTCTGGCCGTACATAGTCAAAGCGGTTCATTCGGCGGCCTCCCGAGCGGCAGCGTCCTGAGCCATGACGTCTTCGATCGCATCTGCGATGTTTGTGTACGCGCCGCAGCGGCAGAGATTGCCGCTCATGTTTTCTCGGATTTCGGCCCGGTTATGGGCATGACGCTCGGATAACAGGCCTGCAGCCGAGCAGATCTGACCGGGCGTGCAATAGCCGCACTGGAAGGCGTCGTGTTCCACAAAGGCCGTTTGAAGAGGATGCAAGTCGCCGTCCCGCTCAAGGCCTTCAATGGTGGTGATGTCAGCCCCATCCCGCGAAACAGCCAGAATGAGGCAAGAATTGAGGCGAATGCCGTCCACCAGCACTGTGCAGGCGCCGCATTGACCGTGATCACAGCCCTTTTTGGACCCGGTCAGATGCAAGTGTTCACGGAGCAGGTCGAGAAGCGTCATCCATGGCGGGATGGTCAACGCATGACGGGAACCGTTGATAACGAACGAGGCCGGAATGTCTGCGGATGATGGAGCCACGGTGTTTCTCGCAATGATGTAGCCGTTAGAACCTCCGGGCTACCATTGCGTTCCAACTGCGCCTGGGCAGCGTGTTGGCTAGGACGCGAATTCCAGCGCGTCCTACTGTCCCTTTACTAACTTAGGAACGATTCATTTGGAGGAAGATTGCCCCCTCCACATGGAGATTTTGCATGCTCGCTTCGAGATTTAAGCTCGCTCTTCTTGCCAGCTCCGCCTTTGCGCTGCTCTGCAGTCCCGCATTTTCTCAGGACGGAAAAGACCACGGTCTCAACGCCCGCCCCTGATCCGGCAGCAAAGGCCGATCCCGACATGGCAAAGGTGTTGAATGCTCTGAATGAACTCGGCCCCAAACTGATAGAAACTTTGACGCCCACCGAAGCGCGAAAGCAATATTCTGCGACAGATGCGGTCAAGAAAGTCATCAAGGGCGAAAGCTCGACGTCGATCCCCATCAGGGCCTTTCAATCTCCAATAGCCCCTTCGCAGACAAGGGAAATCTGCGCCTGCGTTACACCCCGAGTGACGTCAACAAGGATTCGGTGGCGCCGGTCATCGTTTACTTCCGAGGCGGCGGCTGGGTGATCGCCGATCTCGACACCTATGACGCTTCCGCCTCCGCGCTGGCCAGGAAAGCTCACGCGATCGTCGTGTCCGTCGACTATCCGATGGCCCCAGAGCACAAGTTTCCGGCCGCCCATGACGAGGCAATTGAAGCTTACGGGTATATCGTCAAGAACGCGAAAAGCTGGGGCGGCGATCCGCCTAATATCGCAATCGTTGGCGAAAGTGCTGGCGGCAATTTAGCGGTTGCCACTGCGATCGGAGCTCGCGACCAGAAAATGCCGCTGCCAAAGGCAGTTATCTCAGTCTACCCCGTGGCGAACACCACGATAGATACGCCATCGAAAAAGGAAGAGGCTTCGGCCAAACCCTTGAACACCCCAATGACGGCCTGGTTCTTCGACAAGGTGTTGAACAACGACGGCGACAGAAACGATCCGTGGCTGAATCTTGTCGCCGCCGATTTGAAGGGCTTGCCACCGATCACGATCATCAATGCGCAGCTCGATCCATTGCGCTCGGACGGCGATATGCTCAGCGACAAGCTCAAGGCCGCCGGGAATGACGGCACACATAAAGTGTACGACGGCGTCACTCATGAATTTTTTGGAATGGATGCCGTTGTAGCCAAGGCCAGGGAAGCTCAGGACTTTGCTGTCTCTCAGCTTAAAACAGGTTTGGCAGCTCCAATACCGTCGGATCCGGAGCAGCGAAGTAAGCTCCAAGCCCGCGAGGATGCCTATGGATGAAAACCGATTTGCCTCGCTGCTTGGACACGCCGCACTTAAGGTCTGGCCGGATCTCCCGCGCGCAGCACAGGAGCTCCTGTTCTCGGCTGCGGTCGACGATGCTCTGATCGCGAATTCGCTTGCGGAATTTCTGCATGATCGCCATCCGAAAACTTCTCACCCGCCCAGGCCGACACGGCTCGCTTAGCTTTGCCAATGACCCTGTCATACCGTTGTTGTTGGCGATTGGCACGGCTCGCGAGAAATAGCCTTGATTTTGGCTCGCGCAAGGGCATTGCTTTGTTTCTCGGGCAAGCGCTTCATCGATTACTGAATTGCGTTGCCAGCGCCCCAGGAAAGGCAAGTCTGCGTTGATCAGACCAGGAACCGTCTCGATGTAGGAAGACCCAGTCGAGAACTGTGCAGTTCCCCGGGGAAGCACTCCGCTCATAACGGTCTGGTTGCAGGTTCGAGTCCTGCCGGGCCCACCAACGCACAAGGTCAGCGTTACGGACGTTTATCGCTCGTGCGGCGTATGGAAAGCGCGCCCCGCTCCATGTTTGCAATCGCAAGGACCGTCCGGGAGCGCATCGGCGGCGGAACCTCGTTCGATTTCGGTACTCCCGGCCGACTACGGCAGGCGTGCGACGAGATGCGATGCCATCGCGCGATAAGTTGATTTTCGGGATGTTGTGCACTGATTATTTCAAGATTAAAAATGCCTGCAGAAGCATCAGAACCGACGCTTTCTCCGCGAATCGGGATTTCGATTCACGAGGGCGCGGTTTTGTGTCCGTAAAAAAGTGAACCGATTCCGCGATCAACGGACTAATTGCAATCTACTGGCCTGCCCGCCGGCTCTTTGTGAAAGCCGCTTGTGATGTTTAGCAGGTGTGACGTTTAGCAAGTTGAGTTTGTCCCGCGTTGAATTCGATGGGGCGTTTATGATCTTATCGGCGCAACGAAAGACCGCGCTGTTCTCGTTCCACGTGCATGCGAGTCGTGGACTGGAGGTCATGCAGCCATACCTACTCGCCGCAGGTATCGTGGCGCTCG
>JAFEFK010000854.1 GCA_018240625.1 Pseudomonadota bacterium | reverse complement strand
TGGCAGGCTGCAGGCCGAAGGAATCCCGCACGAGGGCTTCGAGATTGCGCTCAACGGCCGCGCGCGCCGTGTTGATATGGCAGGCCTTACCAAAGGAAAATCCGTCACGGTTTATGGCCAAACCGAACTAACGCGCGATCTGATGGACGCGCGGGCTGCAGTTGGCGCCTGCACGATTTTCGATGCGCGATCGGTGACGCCACACGATTTCGATACCGATCATCCCTATGTTGCTTTCGAAAAGAACGGCACTTCGCATCGGATCGACTGCGATTTCATTATCGGTTGCGACGGATTTCATGGCATCTGCCGCAAATCCGTGCGGGCGACTGCGCTTACGGAGTTCGAGCGGGTCTACCCATTTGGATGGCTCGGAATTCTTGCCGACGTGCGGCCGTGCCGCGACGAACTTGTCTATTGCAAAAGCCCCCGCGGCTTCGCCTTGTGCTCAATGCGCAGTCCGACGCGCAGTCGATACTATCTGCAAGTCCCCTTGACCGAGTGCGCTAGCGATTGGTCCGACGACGCATTCTGGGATGAACTGCGCCGTCGGCTGCCGGAGCCTGTCGCCGATGGCGTCGTGACCGGCGCGTCATTCGAAAAATCAATCGCCCCATTGCGCAGTTTTGTTGTCGAGCCAATGCAATTCGGCCGTCTTTTCCTCGCTGGCGACGCCGCCCATATCGTCCCACCGACCGGCGCCAAGGGATTGAATCTCGCGGCCAGCGACGTGCACTACCTGTTTGAGGGGCTACGTGAATTTTATGCGGAACGGTCGGACGCCAGCATGACCGCCTATTCCTCGCGCGCGCTGGCGCGTGTGTGGAAGGCCGAGCGGTTCTCGTGGTGGATGACCAAGATGCTGCACGAATTCGCAGATGACGACGACTTCACCAGACGGATCCATCAGGCGGAACTTGACTACACGCTCGGCTCAGCTGCGGCCATGGAGGTCCTGGCGGAGAACTATGTCGGACTACCATATTGAATCATCTATTGACGTTCGATTAGCGACAAGGACTCATGCAATGACCCAGACCAAGGTGGTCGCGACCATGCTGTTCATCAACGGCGAGGCCCGACCCGCCCGTGATGGAGGGGCATGTGAGGTGTTCAATCCGGCGAGGCCCAGCGAACTGGTTGGGCGCGCTGCGGCGGCAACCATCGATGACGTCGACGACGCCGTGCGCGCCGCCCATGCTGCGTTTCCAACCTGGGCCGCGCTGAGTTACGCCGAGCGGGCTGCCTTGCTCTGCAGGGTCGCCGAGGTGCTGACCGAGGATGCGGCTGACGTCGATTTTCGCGCTCGGCTTTTCTGCCGCGAACACGGCAAGATCCTAAGCGAAACTCATCTGGAAATTAGTCGCCTCGGCGAGCGATTTCGTCAGGTCGCCGCGTATGCCGACCGCCTGGCGCGCGACGAATACATCGCGGGCGACGCGCTCGATACAATTGTAACGCGTCAGCCGCGCGGCGTCGCTGCACTAATCGTTCCGTGGAACTGGCCTCTGGCTATTCTGGGCGCAAAACTTCCGCAAGCACTGATGGCGGGCAACACGGTGGTCGTAAAGCCGGCGAACAACGCTACGCTGGTGCCGGCGCTCACACTTGAGAAGATCGCGCGCGTTCTGCCATCCGGCGTGGTCAACGTGGTGACAGG
>JAFEFK010000853.1 GCA_018240625.1 Pseudomonadota bacterium | reverse complement strand
CACCACGGCATCGGCAAAACCGGAATAGACCGCATCCGGCCCATTCATGGTCTGGCCGGTCAGGCCGAAATAGGTTCCGATCTCGCCCGGCGCGCGCGACAACAGCCAGGTGCCGCCGACATCGGGAAAAAAGCCGAGCCCGACTTCCGGCATCGCCAGCTTTGTTTTCTCGGTAACGATGCGATGACGGCCATGCGCAGAAAGACCGACGCCGCCGCCCATCACTAGGCCGTCCATGAAGGCGACATACGGCTTCGGAAATTTCGCAATGCGCGCATTCATGACGTATTCCTGGCGCCAGAACACCTTGCCAAGATCGCCGCCGGCGCACGAGCTTTCGTAAAGCCCGCGAATATCGCCACCGGCGCAAAATCCACGTTCTCCCGCGCCTTCGATCAGTACCAATGCCACGGAGGGGTCGGCTTCGAACCGATCGAGCGCCGCATCGACCGCGAGCGACATCTCAAGCGTCAGTGCATTGATGGCCTTCGGGCGATTGAGCCGGATGACACCGACGCTGCCTTCGCGCCGCGCGATCAGATCGGGCTCGACGACCGCGACCGTCATCGCGCGCCCTCGATCAGCTTGCGTGACACGATCAGGCGCATGATTTCGTTGGTGCCCTCGAGAATCTGATGCACACGCAGGTCGCGCACGATTTTTTCAATGCCGTATTCGGAAAGATAACCGTAGCCGCCATGCAGTTGCAGCGCCTGATTGGCGACCTCGAACCCGACATCGGTGCCGAAACGTTTCGCCATCGCGCACAGCATGGTGGCATCCGCGTCTTTTCGATCGAGCGCCGAAGCCGCGCGCCACAGAAAGGTCCGCGCCGCTTCAAGCTCTGTCGCCATATCGGCAATCCGGAATTGCAGCGCCTGAAACTCGTCGAGCCGTTTTCCGAACGCCTTGCGCTCCTTCATGTAGGCCAGCGTCTTGTCGAGCGCCGATTGCGCGCCGCCGAGCGAGCAGGCGGCGATGTTCAGCCGTCCGCCATCAAGGCCGGCCATCGCGATCTTGAAGCCGATCCCCTCTTCACCAAGCCGATTGGCAACCGGCACGCGCGCATTTTCAAAAATCACCGCGCGGGTCGGCTGTGCATTCCAGCCCATCTTGCGTTCGTTGGCGCCGAACGACAGACCCGGCGTGTCGCCCTCGACGACGATTGTGGAGATGCCGCCCGGCCCATCGTCCCCGGTGCGGACCATCACGACGTAAATGTCGCCCTTGCCGGCGCCCGAGATGAACTGCTTCTGGCCGTTGAGAACGTAATGGTCGCCGTCGCGCACCGCGCGCGTGCGCAACGCGGCGGCATCCGACCCGGAGCCCGGTTCGGTCAGGCAATAGCTCGCCAACAGCTCCATGGTGCAGAGCTTTGGCAGCCATTTGTGCCGCTGCTCGTCCGAGCCATAGGAATCGATCATCCACGACGCCATGTTGTGGATCGAGATGAACGCCGACACCGTCGGACAGCCCTGCGCCAGCGCCTCGAAGATCAGCGCGGCATCGAAGCGCGTCAGCGCCGAACCGCCGACGTCGTCCTTGATATAGATGCCGCCGATGCCGAGGGATGCCGCCTCGCACATTACGTCGACGGGAAAATGCTTCTCTTCATCCCATTTCAGCGCGAACGGCGCGATCTTTTCGGCAGCGAAATCCCGCGCCATGTCGCGGACGGCGGTCTGATCCTCGGTCAGAGCGAATTGGGTCATATCAAGCCGACCATTCGGAAAGGAGAATGACAAACCGGCCAAGATCGGTAGCCCTGATTTTCGCAACGAAGCGACCGTCTGCTGTCAACATCTGAGCATCCCAGCGGCGCGCGGCCTCGAGGTAGATAAAATCGTAGACCGGATGCAGGTAGGTGCAGGCATTCTCCAGTGCAGTCGTCACCAGATCATCGGTATCGAGCATCGTCTTGAAAAAACGCGGCATCGTCCCGACATATTCGGCGGCATCGCCCTGCGTAATCACGCCTTCTCTCACCTTGCGCGCCAGTGCGTTCGCGACCTCGATGAAAATCAATCGCGGCGCATACAGGGCGCGTCCGCTTTCGAGAAGTCTGATCGCCTTGTCGGTATCCTCTTCCAGCACAAGCCACTTGATTGCAACGCTCGCGTCAACAACAAGAGCACTCACTCCAGACCTTCCCGAATCTCTTCAAGCGAGAGCGACGGCTGAACCGTCGTGCAGCGCGCCAGAAACCGGCGCGACACAGCTACCCGCTCTTCCGTCGTAAAGGTCTTGTTGGCTTCGAGAAGCTCACGCAATTCCTGCTCGAGCGAACGGCCGTTCAGCTCCGCCTTCTGCTTGAAGCTCGCGATCGTCTCGTCAGGCACATTTCGGATAAGGACCTGGCCCATAGGAAACTCCCGGCTAAACGGTATGCTATCATAAATGATAGCATACCGTTTCAGTGTTGTCACTTGCTGTGGAACGCGAACTCGGCCCCTTCCTTGACGCCGGACGGCCAGCGCGAGGTGACGGTCTTGGTCTTGGTGTAGAACCGCACGGAGTCCGGGCCATACTGGTTGAGATCGCCGAAGCCCGAACGCTTCCAGCCGCCGAAGGTGTAATACGCCACCGGCACCGGGATCGGCACGTTGATGCCGACCATGCCGACCTGGACCCGCGAAGCGAACTCGCGCGCCGCGTCGCCGTCGCGGGTGAAGATCGCGACGCCGTTGCCGTATTCATGGTCCGACGGCAGTGCGACCGCCTCCTCGAAGCTCTGCGCGCGCACCACGGACAGCACGGGGCCAAAAATCTCTTCCTTGTAGATCCGCATGTCCTTGGTGACGTTGTCGAACAGACAGCCGCCCATGTAGAAGCCGTTCTCGTAACCCTGCATCTTGAAGCCGCGGCCGTCGACCGCCAGCGTGGCGCCTTCCTTGACGCCGACCTCGACGTAGTTCTTGACGCGCTCGAGCGCAGCCTTAGTGACCAGCGGCCCGAAATCGGCCGACCCGTCGGTCGACGGACCGATCTTCAGGTTCTCCACCCGCGGGATCAGCTTTTCCATCAGCCGGTCGGCGGTGGTCTTGCCGACGGGAACCGCCACCGACACCGCCATGCAGCGCTCGCCGGCCGCGCCGTAACCCGCGCCCACCAGCGCATCCACCGACTGATCCATGTCGGCGTCGGGCATGATGATCATGTGGTTCTTGGCGCCGCCAAAACACTGGCAGCGCTTGCCGGTTTCGGCCGCGCGCGAATAGATATACTGCGCGATGTCGGACGAGCCGACGAAGCCGACCGCCGAGATATCATGATCGTCGAGGATGGCGTCGACGGCTTCCTTGTCGCCGTTGACGACATTGAGGATGCCGGGCGGCAGACCGGCTTCGAGCATCAGTTCGGCAAGCCGCATCGGCACGCCGGGATCGCGCTCCGACGGCTTGAGAATGAAGGCATTGCCGCACGCGATCGCCGGCGCGAATTTCCACATCGGAATCATCGCCGGGAAATTGAACGGCGTGATGCCGGCAACGACGCCGAGCGGCTGGCGCATCGAATAGCTGTCGATGCCGGGGCCGGCGCCTTCGGTGTAACCGCCCTTCATCAGTTCGGGAATGCCGATGGCGTATTCGACGACCTCGACGCCGCGGAAGATATCGCCCTTGGCATCGGGAATGGTCTTGCCGTGCTCGCGCGCCAGCAATTCGGCCAGCGAGTCGTTCTCCTTGGCCACCAGTTCGAGGAATTTCATCAGGACGCGGACGCGGCGCTGCGGATTGGTCGCGCCCCACTCCGGCTGTGCGGCCTTGGCGTTCTCGACCGCCGCGCGCACTTCAGCCTTGGAGGCCAGCGCGACCTTCGCCTGCACGTCGCCGGTCATCGGCTGGTAGACGTCGGCGAACCGCCCGGATGTGCCGCTGACGTTCTTGCCGCCAATAAAGTGTCCGATGGTGCGCATGTGTCCTCCCGACGCGTTTGCAAAAGCTCGTTTCAGCCATCTTGACCTGTACTTTCGGGTCTTGAAAAGGGCTTCTACGCGCAACCCATTTGCAAAAATGCACACGGCGAAACCGGCCGGGATTCCCAGCTTCCGCCGCGCCGAACCTGGCCGAACCTGGGATCGGGCTGCTTGCTAGGCGGTCGGAGCCTGTTTTGGGACGCCCTTACGGGCCTTCTTCCCGCCAGGTTTCGATGCCGAGACTCGATCGAGCACGGCTTCTCGTCCTGCGGTTAGGATTTCGCCGGAAAATTCGCCGGTTCCGGCAACGCGCGCCAGCACCATCGCGCCCATCATGCCTGCGAGCGATGCAATCGCCTGCTTGCGCGCGGTTTTGCGCGGAACGTCCGGTATCTGGTCCGCGAGCATCTCGATCATCTCTTCGAGCTTCGCGGCGAAGGCTTTCCGCGTCTTCGGGCTCTCACGCGCGATCTCGGCAGCGAGCGCGGGAATCGCGCAGCCGTGCCCGGGATCGTCGCGATGCAGCGGCGTCAGATAAGATTCCACGATCGAAGCAAAGCGCTTGTCGGGCGGCGTTTGCTCGGCCTTCTTGCGCCAGCGTTCGGTCGAGCGATCCATGGCATAGGCGAACGCCTCGACGACCAACGCCTCGCGCGAGTCGAAATGGGCGTAGAACCCGCCATGGGTGAGACCCGCATCCTTCATCAGGTCGGCGACGCCGACCCCATGGGCACCGTGCTCGCGCAAGCGCACCGAGGCGTTCTTCACGATCCGTGCGTGGGTTTCCGCCTTGTGTTCCCTGGAGTAGCGCATCGGGCGTCCATAAGATGTCTGAGGTCATATAATAGCAGAGAAGTTCCGGAAAAGCTCACCCTAATCTTCTGCTGGCGGAAATTCCGCACATTCGGGACACGCTCCTCATGGGGCACGAATCCGGCGCCGCTTGACAAGCCCGCCGTTTGGCCGGGAATAACGACGACCATCCGTCTGACTCGGCAAACGCGGAGCCCCTCATGACCATGCTGAATTCCTACTGCGGCGTCGCGCGCGATTCCCGCGGCGTGATCCGGCTGACGATCTCCAACGCGGGCTCGTTGAACATCCTGGGCACGCCCGTCATCAACCGCTTGCGCGAGGGGCTTGAGACGCTGGCCAGGGATCGCGACATCCGGGTGCTCGTGATCGCGGGCCAGGGTGAGAAGAGCCTGATCGGCGGCGCCGACATCAAGGAGATGGCCAAACTCGACCAGCCGTCGGCGGAAAAGTTCATCAGCGGCCTGCGCGACCTCTGCGAAGCCGTGCGCGCGTTTCCGGCGCCCGTGATTGCCCGAATGCCGGGCTGGTGCCTCGGCGGCGGACTTGAATTTGCCGCTGCCTGCGACTTCCGGATCGCCGCGCACGATGCGAAATTCGCCATGCCCGAGGTGCGGGTCGGCATTCCCTCGGTGATTCATGCCGCCCTGCTGCCGCGCCTGATCGGCTGGGGCCGCGCGCGCTGGCTGGTGATGACGGCGGCAACTATCGATGGTCCGACCGCGCTGAACTGGGGATTGATCGACGTTCTCGCGGCCGAAGGCCAGCTCGACACTGAAGTCGAAAAGGTCGTGACGATGCTGCTGGAGTGCGGCCCTGAAGCGCTGCGCTCGCAGAAAGCCCTGCTGAAACAATGGGAAGAACTGCCGCTGACGGAATCCGTCAATCTCAGCGTCGGCGTGTTCGGACAATCGTTCCTGACCGGCGAGCCGACCCGGCTGATGCAGGCGTTCGTCGACCGCAAGCGATAGCGGCCTTCGCCTCAGCGGTGCTCACAGGAAATTGGGCGACGCACCATTGCGTTTTCCGCGCCGCATCATATGATGCATGTCATTCAATACTGACCGCTTGCCGGCGGTTGACAGGAGAGCGCACCATGTCCGGTTCCGGCCCCGTTGTCATTCTCTCCGCCGTCCGCACGCCGCTCGGCCGCTTTCAAGGTGAGCTCTCCTCGTTCAGCGGGCACAAGCTCCGCGGCCATCGGCGCCACCGGCGCGCGGCTGATCGTGACGCTGCTGCATGCGCTCGAAGCTCACAATCTGAACCGCGGCATCGCCGCGCTCTGCATCGGCGGCGGCGAAGCCACCGCGATCGCGATCGAGCGCGTCGCGCGATGACTTCGTCGAGTCATGAAATGAGGGAAATATGTCATTTCGGCCATCTCGTCATCATGGCAGATTGTGCCGCTCTAACGAATCCCTTTGAAACCGCCGAGGCTCAATGATCTCCTCCTGGTTGTCCGCCGCTCTCGCCCGCCGCAACATTCACTACGGCTGGGTCATGGTGGGCGTGACCTTCCTGACCGCGCTGGTCAGCGCCGGCGCCGTCGGTGCGCCCGGCGTCTTCATCTTGCCGCTGCAAAAGGAATTCGGCTGGACTACCGCGCAGATTTCCTCGGCACTCTCGATCCGGCTGCTGCTGTTCGGGCTGATGGCGCCGTTCGCCGCCGCCATGCTCAATCGCTTCGGCTTGCGCAATGTCACGCTGACGGCACTTTTGATCGTCGTCTCGGCACTCGTCGTCTCGCTCGGCATGACCGAGGTCTGGCAACTGATGCTGCTGTGGGGCGTCGTCGTCGGATTCGGCACCGGCATGACCGCGCTGGTGCTTGGCGCCACCGTTGCCGCGCGCTGGTTCAATGTAAGGCGCGGCCTCGCCGTCGGCATTCTCACCGCGAGCAGCGCGACCGGACAGCTCGTGTTCCTGCCATTGCTGGCGGCGCTGACCGATCGGCTCGGCTGGCGGCCCGCGCTCGGCCTGATGTGCGCGATGCTCGCCGTCGCGGCGTTCGTCGTGCTGCTGCTGATGCGGGATCGTCCCAGTGATCTCGGCCTGCGCCCGTTCGGCGACCAGGGCACCGAGCCCCTGCCCGCACCGCCTCCGAACAACGCGCCGATCATGGCCGCGGCGCTCGGCACCCTGCGCGATGCGTCGCGTTCGCGCGTGTTCTGGGTGTTGTTCTTTACGTTCTTCATTTGCGGCGCCAGCACCAACGGCCTGATCCAGGTGCATCTCATTCCGTTCTGCGCCGATTACGGCATTCCGCAGGTGCAGGCGGCGAGCCTGCTTGCAGCCATGGGCATCTTCGACTTCATCGGCACCATCGCATCGGGCTGGCTGTCGGACCGCTACGACAACCGCTACCTGCTGTTCTGGTATTACGGCCTGCGCGGGCTGTCGCTGCTGTTCCTGCCCTTCACCGACTTCTCGTTCTACGGGCTGTCGGTGTTCGCGATGTTCTACGGCCTCGACTGGATCGCCACGGTGCCGCCGACCGTGCGCCTCACCGCGCAACGTTTTGGCGCGGAGCGCGCCGGACTCGTGTTCGGCTGGATCTTCGCAGGGCACCAGTTGGGTGCGGCGACCGCCGCGTTCGGCGCGGGCCTGTCGCGCACGGTGCTCGCGACTTATCTGCCAGCGTTCTTTATCGCCGGAGGTCTCTGCCTCGTGGCTTCCCTCGTCATCCTGACGATGACCACGGAGAAAAAAGCCGTGGCCGCTCCCGCGCCTACGGCCGCATAGCCAACCGCGTCGGTCCTGCCATGCGGACCGGCTCCGCAAGACGCGCGAACTCGCACAGCAGCGAACGCGTCTTGCGCGGATCGATGATTTCCTCGACCCAGAACTTCTCCGCCGAGCGGAACGGCGAGCGCAGCTTGTTGAGGCGATCCTCGATCTCCTTCAGCTTGGCTTTGGGATCGTCCGCCGCGTCGATATCGGCACGGTAAGCCGCCTCGATGCCGCCTTCGAGCGGCAGCGAGCCCCAATAGGCCGACGGCCACGCATAGCGCATCGAGAAGCGGTTGGCGGGCTGATGCACCACGCCGGCGACGCCGAACGAATTGCGCACGATGATCGTGCACCACGGCACCGTCGTCTGGTTGACCGCTGCCATGGCGCGCACGCCGTGCCGGATGGTCGCCGACTTCTCGGCCTCGAGACCGATCATGAAACCCGGACAATCCATCAGATAGACGATCGGCAGATGGAAGGTCTCGGCGAGATCGACATAGCGCACCACCTTCTGGCACGCCTCCGCCGTCCACGACCCGCCGTAGTGATAGGAATCGCTGGCGAGCAGCAGCACCGCCCGCCCCTGCAGACGCGCGAAGCCCGTGATGACAGGGCGGCCGAAATTGGCGCTCATCTCGAAAAAGGATCCCTTGTCGACCACGGCGTCGATGATGGGCCGCATCTTGTAGACCTGACGGCGGTTGCGCGGCACCGCCTTCATCAGCGACTCCTCGGCGCGTTCGGGATCGTCGTCGCACGGCAGCGTCGGCGGCAGGCCGTAAACCGATGACGGCAGGTACGACAGGAAGCGCCGCGCGCATTCAAAAGCCTCTTCCTCGGTCTCGACGGCATGATCGACGCCGCCGGCCTTGGTCTGAATGTCGGCGCCGCCAAGCTCCTGCTTGGTGAGATCCTGACCTAACCGCTTCACGACCGGCGGCCCGGCGACGAACATCGCAGACGCCTTGGTCATGACCGAATAATGGCTTGCGGCCAGACGCGCCGCGCCTAACCCTGCGACCGAGCCGAGCCCGAGTCCGACCACCGGCACCTGCGCCAGGTTGGCGGTCGTGTACCAGTACCAGCGCGTGCCGCCGACGCCGCCCGGCAGATTGGCCGCGCCCTTGGTCTCGATGGTCTTGACCGAGCCGCCGCCGCCGGAGCCTTCGATCACGCGAATGATCGGCAGGCGGAAATCGTGCGCCATCTCCTCCGCCATCAGCGGCTTCGCGGAGATCGACGCATCGGCCGAACCGCCGCGCACGGTGAAATCGTCGCCGACCACGACGACCGTGCGGCCATCGATTTTGGCGCGACCGAATACGCAATTCGCCGGCGTCAGATGCTTGAGTTCGCCGCTGGCATCGTATTCGGCCATGCCCGAGACCGCGCCGATCTCGTGAAAGCTGTCCGCATCCGTCAGCTTGTCGATGCGCTCACGAACCGTGAGCCGGCCCTGATCGCGCTGCCGCTTGACCTTGTCAGCGCCGCCCATCTCCCGCGCGAATGCTTCGCGCCGGGCGAGGTCGTCGAGCTCCGGCTTCCAGGTCATTCATGTCCTCCGCTCTGATCATTTTCTTGGGCGCGGATACCGGCATGAACCGGTCCGCGCCGCGGGCTTGAAACATATCGCCCTCGGCATTGCCGAGGATTGCACCGACGGCGCGGCTCAAATCCAGAAGCCGCGGTGCGACCTCCTTGTGCAGGCGCGCCTCGTCAAACATCGCGGATAACAGTCCGATCGTCACGACGACGAAGGTCTGGTACTGCGGCGACCACATCGGCACCGCCAGGCCGTTGATGTGCGGGCTCCACAATCCACACGCCACGACATAACCATGCGTCTTCAGGAACTCGCGGTTACCTTCGATCCGCGGCCGCAACAGTTTGGCAGCTTCGGGAAGCTCGCGCTGCATCTCGGCGAGCAACGCATTGCCGACATCTTCATCGAGCGCGGCGGTATAGGCGTGCCCCGCGGCGGTCGTCGCCATCGCGATACGGCTGCCGGTGCCTTCATGCAGACCGAGCGCATTCGCCGCGCGCGCGAACTCCAGATAGACCAGGTGAAACTGGTCGGGGATGACGAAACCCACCGTCCCCGGCAATTGCTCGGCTACATCCTCCAGACGCTGACGGATCAGATTGCGGACTTGCAAACCTCGCGTCATCGACGTGCTCATCGCCACCGCACTGGGGCCGATGCGATATTTCTGATCGCGCGGTAGATACACCAGTTGTCCCATGCGCGTGAGCGTGTGGGTCAGCCGCGAGACCGTCGACCGCGGCAAGCCGCATCGGCTGGAAATTTCAAGATTGCCAAGCCGGGCCTCGTGCCCTTCGAAGCAGCGCAAGACATCGAATGCGCGCGACACCACCTGGATAACATCGCCCTCGCCGTTGAGGTCGCTGGCGAGCATGCCTTGCTTGCTAAGCCGTTCCGAGCGTCGTCCCATTGGATTCCACCTTATTTCGCCTGGCAGAATTAAATTCCACTTGCAGAACACGCTACCTCAGGCAATCTGCCGCCACAACAGCAACTCGCAACGTGGTCGGGCCGGGATTTAGGGCGCCGCAGGGAATGGAATGGCTGATATCAAGGTCGTGACTGAAGTCGCGGGGCGCATCTGCGCGCTCTCTGTCAGTGTCGGAGCAAGCATCAGCGAAGGCGACGATATTGCCTTCGTCGAAGCGATGAAGATGGAGATACCTGTCGCAGCGCCTGCAACCGGCACGCTCAAGGCCCTGCTGGTCAAGCTCGATGACACCGTCGCCGAAGGCCAGGTTCTCGCCATCGTCGAGGGCTGAACGATTCCGACGACGCATTGTCGCGCGCCGTCGCGGCCGTCATCCGCACACCGCGCTTAAAAAAAACGCGCGTGAGTGTGGTTGAACGTCTCGTCGGCACCGGCCGCCTCATCCGCTTTTCGTCAGACATGACAAGCGGCTGCGCCATCCGTTTCACCGTGCGGAACGCAATCGCGGCGAACCGCGACACAATGTCCCGACATCGCCCGTTCACGCATGCAAGAGAGCACCGAGCGTTGCCATCGCTTCCCCGCGATGACATGATTGTGAACAACAAAAGACAACGATCAGGGGGACACATGATGAAGGGAATTCGTGCGTTTGGATCGGCCGCGGCGGTTGGTGCAGCGCTGCTCATGGCGCCCGCCGTCTCGGCGGATGACGTCAAGCTCCCGCCCACCATGACATTCACGGCGTATGACACCGGCACGGCCGGCTTCAACATTGCGGTCGCCGTCGGCAAGATGATGAAAGACAAGTACGGCACGGACCTGCGCGTGCTGCCCGCCGGCAACGACGTTGCGCGCCTGGCGCCGCTGCGTGCGAAGCGCGCGGTGCTGTCCGCCATGGGCTCGGGCACCTATTTCGCGCAGGAAGGCGTGTTCGAATTCGGCGCGAAGGAATGGGGACCGCAGGCTCTGCAGGTCGTGCTGTCGTCGGTCGATTGCAACGCCGGCTCGCTCGGCGTCGCCCGCGACACCGGCGTCACCCAGATCAGCCAACTCAAGGGAAAGAGAGTCGGCTTTGTCGTCGGCTCCCCTGCCCTGAACCAGAACGCGCTCGCGATTCTGGCGTTCGGCGGTCTCAAGCAGGGGGACGTCAAGATCGTCGAGTTCTCGAGCTACGGCGCGATGTGGAAAGGCCTCATCAACAACGACACCGACGCGGCTTTCGCCACCACCATCACCGGCCCTGCGAAGGAAGCCGAGACATCGCCGCGCGGATTGATCTGGCCGCCTCTCCCGCACAACGACAAGGCGGGCTGGGATCGCGTGCACACGGTCGGGAGCTTCTTCTTCCCTCACGTTGCGACGTGCGGCGCCGGCATTTCCAAGGAACATCCGATCGAGCTCGGCAATTATCCCTATCCGATCTTCGTGGCCTATGCCTCGGAACCGGCCGATCAGGTTTATGCCATGACGAAGGCGATGATCACGGGCTACGACGCCTATAAGGACGCGGCGGCGGGCGCGTCCGGCCTTGCAGCCGCACGGCAAACCAAGAACTGGGTGGTTCCGGTCCACCCCGGCGCCGTCAAGGCTCTCAAGGAAGCCGGACAATGGAGCGACGATCAGGAGAAGCATAACAACATGCTTTTCAAGCGGCAGTCCGTGCTTGCCGCCGCGTGGACGGATTACGGCAAGTCGAACCCTCCCTCGGACGGCAAGGAGTTTCTGGCCGGCTGGATGACGGCCCGCGCCACGGCGCTCAAGAAAGCCGACATGCCGAACGGCTTTGAGGAATGAGTCTTCGTAACGCAGTTCGCTGACCGGAGTTGCTCATGGCCTCGTCGACCTCGCCTGCCGAAAACAGTCCGGCCCTCGCGCCAAAGCGGATCGAGTTCGACGATCCGCATGGCGCAACCGCCAATTTGCAGGAAGCCGAGGTCACGCGCGTCCGCACGCTGAGCGGCGGATGGCGCTGGGCCCTGATCGCGGCAACCGCGGCAACGATCCTGCTCTGCATCAACCAGCAGTTCTCGCTTCGCTTCTTCATCGGCTATACGCAGCTCAACACCGAATACTTCTATCTACTGATCGCACTGATGCTGCCGTTCTCCTTCCTGATCTTTCCGGGGTCGGAAAGCGCATCGCTGCAGCGAATTCCCTGGTACGACATCCTGCTGTTCGTCGTAACCGTCGCCGCATCCGTCGAACTGATGATGCACGTTCGCAAGGCCGCCGAAGCGGGTTGGGAGTTTGGCGGCGCGCCGACGTCGGTGATCGTGGCCGGCGTGGCGATGTGGGCCGTGCTGATGGAAGCGCTGCGCCGCACTGGCGGCTGGAGCCTGCTGCTCAGCGTGTTTCCCTTCACGATCTATCCGCTGTTCGCGGACCAGTCCTGGCTCGGGCCGTTTCGCGGGACGCAATCCACCCTCGAGCAGGCGACCTCCTACCATGTGCTGTCAGGCGAGAGCCTGCTGGGCATTCCGATTCAGGCCTTCGCAGACACCGTCATCGGATTTCTGGTGTTCGGCACCGCGCTGATGATGACCGGCGCCGGGAAATTCTTCATCAATCTGGCATTTGCGATGTGCGGCACCTTCCGGGGCGGCGCGGCAAAAGTCTGCATCTTCGCCAGCGGCCTGCTCGGCATGATGTCCGGATCGATCATCTCCAACGTGCTGACCGCCGGCACCATGACCATCCCCGTCATGAAGAAAAGCGGCTTCCGCGCCTCCTACGCCGGAGCGATCGAGGCCTGCGCCTCGACGGGCGCGGTGCTGGCGCCGCCGGTGATGGGAGCGACCGCGTTCGTCATCGCCCAGTTCCTCAACATCAGCTACGCGGACGTGGCAGTCGCCGCGATCATTCCGGCCGCGCTTTATTATGTCGGCCTGTTCATGCAGGTGGATTCCTACGCCGCGCGGCACGGATTGAAGGGCATTCCACGATCCGAATTGCCGAAGGTCAGCCACACGCTCAAGGAAGGCTGGTATTATGTCTTCGTGATCGCCCTGCTGATCGTGATGCTGCTCTACTTCAAGCGCGAGAGCCACGCGCCGTTCTACGCAACCGCTCTTCTCCTCGTGCTCAACCAGCTCTTTTCAAAGGAGACGCGCTGGACGCTGTCGACAATCACCCGCTTCCTTGAAGTCAACGGCCGCACCTTCGTCGAGCTGATCGGCATTCTCGCAGGCTGCGGCCTCTTGATCGGCGCGTTCTCCATGACCGGGGTTGTCTCGAGCCTCGCCAACGACCTTCTGCGGATCGCGGGCGACAATGCCTTTCTGCTGCTGGCGACCTGCGCGTTCACCAGCCTGATCCTCGGCCTCGGGCTGACGACGACGGCCTGCTACATCTTCCTCGCCATTCTGGTCGCGCCGGCGCTCGAAAAGCTCGGCCTCAACCGAATGGCCGTGCACATGTTCATCTTCTACTGGGGCATGCTGTCGTCGATCACGCCGCCTGTGGCCATCGCATCCTTTGCCGCGGCCGGCATCGCCGGCTCGCCCGCGATGAAGACGGGCTGGGAATCGATGTGGGTCGGCAGCATCATCTACTTCATCCCGTTCTTCTTCGTGCTCAATCCGGCGCTGGTCCTGCAGGGCGACAGTCCCTATTTCGCCGCGCTTGGACTGACGGCGCTCGCCGCATTCGGCACTCTGTTCATCTGCGGCGGAATCCAGGGATATCAGGTCGGCGTCGGCGACCTCCGCGGCGCGGGCAGTCTCGAATGGCCGCTGCGGGTGCTGCTGGTCATCGGCGGCTTCGTGGTGGCGACGCCGGGCGGCGGCATCATGCCGCTGTCGCAAATCCAGATCACCAGCCTCGGCCTGGCGATCCTGATCCCCACAACGCTGATAGCGCTGATGTTCGTACGGCGCAGCACGGCGCTCGCGGCAGGGCCGTTCCGCGCGCCGTGACCTACACCACGTCCGCGACCGGCTGCAGATCGACGCCAAAGGTCTCGAGAAATTTCGACGTCATGATGTAGAAGCCGACCGATAACTGAAGCTCGACCAGCGCGCCCGGTGTCAGCTTCGCAGCGATGGCGTTGAACGTTGCGTCGCTCGGGCGACGCTGTTTGACAACTTCATCGGTGAAGGCAAGCGCGGCGCGCTGCGTGTCATCGAAGCAGGTCGCCGCCTTCCAATTTTCCAGCGCCTCGTTTTGCTCATCGGTCACGCCGACGCCCTTGCCCAGCCGCTTGTGAGCCGCGACTTCGTACGGCGCCTCGCACAAAATTCCGGTCCGCGTGATCGCAAGCTCTCGCACGACGGGATCGAGTTCGCCCTTGAATCGGATGGCGCGGCCAAGCCGGCAATATTGTTCGAAGTAGGCGGGCGAATGCGCCATCATGCGGAAAATATTCGCGTTGCGATTTTTCTCCGCGATTTCGCGCGTGCGAGCATCCGACTTCGAGAGATCGCAGTAGTCGATCCGGGCCATTGATTTACCTCACGCTTTCGTTGTTGTTGTGGTGCAGAATTGATTGCGCGGCAGCGCCGAATAATTGTTCTGGGTCTCGCGACAAATTCCCGCCGCATTGATGGTCGAGCTTGCCTGAATGGTATTCGCCGCGCGGGGACATATGCGGACGAATACCGTCTTGGGGTGTTCTGCGTAAACATTGGGAGTCATCGAGTCCTTCGCGGACAACGATGACTCTTGTTCTGATCCCGCGATACCAAATCTCGGGCCGGGAAATTCGCGCATGAGGGGCAACGCCATGAACGACACGACCCGAAAGACGGCTTCCTCGATGTTCGCCCAAATGCTGGCCATCGCCGCCATGTTGGTGATCGCGGCTTTCGTGTTCTATTCGCGTTGAGTTGCGCACTGCACGCCAAGCCGATCTGAAGCGCCGCATCGATTACGGCGCTTCACTTTCTTTCTGAAAAACGGGAATGATCCGGTCCGTAAACCGCTCGAAGCGGACGGCGACCGTGTCACCGATGACAAGATCGCGGTCGCCATGCGCCATCATGCGAAAGCCTTCGGCGGTATCGACGAGAACGATGTTATAGGGCACATGCGCCTTCGTCTCGGGCGTCGCGGCCCGCATCACCAGCGATGTCGCATACACGACGCCCTTCCCGTTCGCTTTTTTCGCGGCTGGCTCCGGTATCCCGCAGGCACTGCAAAATTTCCGCTGGAAATACTGCACGTGGCCGCAAGCCGCGCAGTGCTGATAGACGATTGCGGGTTCGCCGCCGGTCCAATCCGGTAACCGTTGCGCGCCGCTCATCGCACCCGCTCCAGAAACATGCTGACGTGCGACGACAGCACGCCGCCGTCGCCATGCAGCAGCGCCACCGAGGCATCGCGCACCTGGCGCGTCCCCGCGTGGCCCGTCATCTGCAAATAAGTTTCGACCGCATGCGCCATGGCGCCGCCGACGCCGCAATGGCCGTAGCTCAAAAGACCGCCGTGGGTGTTGAGCGGCAGCGCACCGTCGCGGCTGAAATGACCGGCCCGCATCATCGCCGCCGCCTCGCCGCGCGCGGCTAGGCCGAGTTCCTCGAGCAGCATCGCAAGCGTGATGGTAAAGCTGTCGTAGATACCGGCGTAGCGCACATCTCCGACGTCCATGCCCGACGCGGCCTTGGCCCGCCCGAGCGAGATCGCAGCTCCCATGTCGTCGAACGCAGGGATCATCGTGACGTGCTGATGCGTGTGCGCCTGCGCGCAGCCCGCGATGCGAACAGCCGCGTCTCCGGTCGGCTCGCGGCTGATGACGAGCGCCGCGCCGCCGTCGGAGACCGGGCAGCAGTCGAGCAATTTTAGCGGCGACGCTACCGGCTTCGACGCCATGACATCGGCGATTGTGATCAAGTCGTGAAACTGCGCGCCGGGATGGGTGGCCGCGTTCGCGCGCATCAGCACCGCGAATTCCGCGAGGTCTTCTTCGGTGACGCCGAACTCGTGCATGTAGCGCGAGGCAACCAGGCCGTAATAGGCAGGGATCGTCGGCCCGAGCGGCACTTCGTAAACGGGATGGCCGACTTGCGCCAGCGCCTGAATCGATGCATCGCGGCTTTGTCCGGTCAACCGGTTCTCTCCGCCGACCACCAGCACATGTCGCGCCAGCCCGGCATCGGCCACATGATGCGCCAGCATCATCATCGCCAGTCCTGTCGCGCCGCCCACCTGCACCGCGTGGCAATACGCCGGCCGGATGCCGAAATGCTCCGCGAACACGGTCGCCAGCATGATGTGCGGCATAACAGTCGAATAGCCGCAGAGGATGCCGTCGATCTCGCCACGCGTCAGTCCGGCGTCGGCGATGGCGAGGCTGGCGGCTTCGCTCATGAGATCGAGCGTCGATTTGCCCTCGTGGCGGCCGTAAGCAGTCAACCCGACGCCGGTGATGAAGCTCATGGTTCTATGACTCAAATAAAGCGCATATTCCGATGGAAGCGCGCTCCCTCTCCCATGGGGAGAGGGTTGGGGTGAGGGGGTAATATCTCTCGGAACGAAGCCCCCTCACCCGGCGCCGTCTGGACGACGCTTTCGCGTCGCCATGAGCGCCGGCCTCTCCCCAGTGGGGAGAGGTGAAAGAAAGCGATGTCCCGGCGTCGTTCCATCAATACGACTTCGGCAGGCCAAGCACTTTTTCGGCGATGAAGCTGAGGATCAACTGCGGACTGATCGGCGCGATGCGCGGGATCATGACTTCGCGCAGATAGCGTTCGACATGATATTCCTTGGCATAGCCGAACCCGCCGTGGGTCATGACAGCCTGTTCGCACGCGTGGAAGCCCGCTTCCGCCGCGAGGTACTTTGCCGCATTGGCAGCAGGCCCGCAGGGAAGACCCTGATCGTATTGCCAGCCGGCCGACATCACCATCAGCCACGCGGCTTCCAGCTCCATCCAATTTTTAGCGAGCGGATGCTGAATCGCCTGATTTTGTCCGATCGGGCGATTGAACACGACGCGATTTTTGGCGTAGGCGGCCGCGCGCGACAGCGCCAGCTGGCCGAGGCCAACGGCTTCCGCCGCGATCAGAATGCGTTCCGGATTCATGCCGTGCAAAATGTATTCGAAGCCGCGCCCCTCCTCGCCGATGCGATCGGCGACGGGGATTTCAAAGTTCTCGATGAAGAGCTCGTTGGAATCGACCGCCTTGCGGCCCATCTTCTCGATCTCGTGCACGGCGATCCGTTTGCGGTCGAAGTCGGTATAGAACAGGCTGAGACCACGGGTCGGCGTCTTGACGTCCTCCAGCGGCGTGGTGCGCGCCAGCAGCAGGATTTTCTCGGCGACCTGCGCGGTCGAAATCCAGACCTTCTGGCCGTTGACGACGTATTTGTCGCCCTGCCGCACCGCGCGAGTTTTGAGTTGCGTGGTGTTGAGGCCGGTGTTGGGTTCAGTCACCGCAAAACACGCCCGCTCCTTGCCCGACACGACCGGCGGCAGCATCCGCTCGCATTGCTCCGACGTGCCGAACACGACGACCGGATTGAGACCGAACACGTTCATATGCACGGCGGACGCGCCCGACATACCCGCGCCGGATTCGGAAATCGTGCGCATCATGATCGCGGCGTCGGTGATGCCGAGGCCGGAGCCACCATAGGCCTCGGGAATGCAGATGCCGAGCCAGCCGGCATCCGCCATCGCCTTGTGAAAATCCTGCGGGAAGCCGCCTTCCTTGTCCTTCTTCAGCCAGTAGGCGTCGTCGAAGCGCGAGCAGATTTTGGCGATGGCGTCGCGAATGGATTCCTGGCTGTCGGAGAGTGCGAAATCCATGGGCTAACCTCTCTCGCCGGAAGCATGCGCGGCATTGGTGACGCCATCGCGAACGAGCATTGCGATTTCATCGGGGGAAAACCCGGCCTCAGCGAGGATTTC
>JAFEFK010000852.1 GCA_018240625.1 Pseudomonadota bacterium | reverse complement strand
GACGGGCTCGATCATGTGTTCTTCTGCAATTCGGGATCGGAAGCCGCGGACACCGCGCTGAAGATCGCGCTGGCCTATCACCAGATCAACGGCCAGGGCAGCCGCACCCGCCTGATCGGCCGCGAACGCGGCTATCACGGCGTCGGTTTCGGCGGCACCTCGGTCGGCGGCATGGTCAACAACCGCAAGATGTTCGGCACGCTGCTCGCCGGCGTCGATCACATCTCGGCGACCTACGACCGCGAGAAGCAGGCTTTCAGCAAGGGCGAGCCGGACTACGGCGCGCACTTCGCCGATGACGTTGAGCGCCTGGTCAACCTGCACGGGGCGAACACCATCGCCGCTGTCATTGTCGAGCCGATGGCGGGATCGACCGGCGTGATCCCGGCGCCGAAGAACTATCTCAAGCGGCTGCGCGAGATCACGCAGAAGCACGGCATCCTCCTGATCTTCGACGAGGTGATTACCGGCTATGGCCGCCTCGGCTACGCGTTCGCCGCGGAACGCTACGGCGTGCTGCCGGACATGCTGACGTTCGCCAAGGGCGTCACCAACGGCGCCGCGCCGATGGGTGGCGTGCTGGTGCGTGATACCGTCCACGATACCTTCATGACCGGGCCCGCGAATGCGGTCGAACTGTTCCACGGCTATACCTATTCGGCGCACCCGCTGGCCTGCGCCGCAGGCCTTGCCACGCTCGACATCTATCGCGACGAAAAGCTGTTCGAGCGTGCCAACAAGCTGGAACCGAAGTTTGCCGACGCGGTGATGAGCCTGCGCAACGAGCCCAACGTGGTGGATATCCGTACTGTCGGCATCACGGCGGGCATCGATCTCGCGCCCAACAAGAACGGACCGGGCGACCGCGGTTACGCCGCGCTGAACAGCGCCTTCCACGACAACGACCTGATGATGCGCATCGCCGGTGACACGCTGGCGCTCACCCCGCCGTTGATCATCAGCGAGGACCAGGTCGGCGAGATCATCGAAAAGGTCGCCAAGGTGATCCGCGCCGTGGCTTGAGTTTTCACCATAACAAACGTCTATCGGGCCGCGGCGGAACTTTCGCTGCGGCCTTTTCGTTGAAGCCACCTGACCACTCCATCGAATGACAACGATGATGTCGCAATCGGGTGCGCTGTTGAATTTCGGATTGAAGCTCAAGATCAGCCAGATCAAGCGCGCGCTGCGCTCCTATGCGCACGACCGCGCCGCGCACACGAAATCGGTTGTCTCGTCCTACATGCTGGCTTGCGCGCTTTACGCTGCAGCAGGCCTGTTTCTGTTGTCCACGCTGTTTGTCGGCGTGTTCGCATTGTTCCGCTGGATCGAACTGACGTATGGGCAGTTCGAGGCCTTCGCCGCGATCGGCGGCCTGCTGCTGCTGCTGACGGCGTTGTGCGCACTGTTCGCGGCGTTTGCATTGCATCCGAGACCCGCCAGATACCCGGCTCTGACGAAACGCTTGCAGACCGCGATCAAGAGCAACCCGGTCCAGCCCAGCCAGATTGCCGCGGTACGCGATACGACCGCCGCGATTCTTGTTGCACCGCCGACGCCTCATCGCCGCCGGCGCGCCCGCAGTTTTCGCCAATCATCGTCGGACAACGGGAATTTACACGCGGGTCTGATTTTGACCGCCGCATTGCTGGGATGGGCAGTGGTCCGCCGCCGTGGCTATCGGCAGGACGTTTGATGGCTCGGAAAGATTCCGATCACGCCGAAAGCATTGTCCTGATCGCGGCTACCGCGTTTCTGGTAATCGCAGCCCAGCGCTGGTTTCAGCCAGAACCAGCGTTGATCGCTGCGGAGAAACCTGACGACGACGACCAGGCGCGGGGAATACCGGACCGCCAGCAACGGGGGCGCGGCCGGGCTTCCTCCAATCCGCTGCAGATCCCCTGGACTGGCTGGAAAGATATCCTGTGGCGCACCTACGTCCGCATCAGCGACGATCGCCTGCTGGCGACCGCCGCCGGCGTGGTGTTTTTCGGTCTGCTGGCGGTGTTCCCGGCGATCACTGCGCTGGTGTCGAGCTACGGACTGTTCGCGGACCCCTCAACCATCGGCAAGAACCTTCAGGGGCTGGCCTTGATGCTGCCCGAGGGCTCCTTTGCCATCGTGCAGGATCAGATCACGCGGGTCCTGAGCAAAGGCCCCTCGGCCTTAAGCGCAACGTTTCTGTTCGGCCTGGCGCTGGCGTTGTGGAGCGCCAATGCCGGCGTGAAGGCCGTTATCGACGCCTTGAATGTCGTCTACGAAGAACGGGAGAAACGAAGTTTCCTCCGGCTGAACCTGATTTCGCTGGCATTCACCATTAGCGGGATCGCGGCGATCATGTTGATGGTCGCCGGTGTCGTCGCGCTCCCGCTCGTCATCGACCGGCTCACATTCGCGCCGGACCTGCAAATCGTCATCGGCCTGGCGCGGTGGCTGCTGCTGTTGTGCATCTTGATCGCCGGACTGGCCGTTCTTTACCGGTTCGGGCCGAGCCGGCGGCCAGCGCGATGGGAATGGCTTGGGGTCGGGACGCTGGTCGCCTCGATCGCGTGGATCGCGGGATCGTGGCTGCTGTCGTGGTATCTGTCGAATTTCGGCAACTACAGCGCCACCTACGGTTCGCTCGGGGCGGCGATCGGGTTGATGATGTGGATGTGGCTGTCGTCCATCGTCGTGCTGTGCGGCGCGGAACTCAATTCAGAAATCGAGCACCAGACCGCCGAGGATACGACGGTGGGACAGCCGAGACCGCAGGGTAGCCGCGGCGCAACCATGGCAGATACCGTCGGCCGCGCCAGTCCCTGAAGGAATCCTTGGGGATCGGGCAAGATCGGGCCCTCGAATCAGCAATCATGCTATTGTTGCGGCGGTTACGGAGGCGTTAGAAAGTCCAGGCGCCGCTCCGACTACGACCAGAGTTCCAAGGCCGTTGCCCGCCCCATGATTCGCATTTCCACGATCTTCGTTGCCGTCTGTATGGTGCTGATTTCAGCATCGCTCGGCCTCGTGCTCTACGCGGTCGCCGGCATGCGCGCGCCGGAATCCGCGATGGTGGCGCTGGCCGCCCTGACCTTCTTCATTCTGTACAACGCCGTGTCGATGCGGCTGCGCGACCGTAGCGAGACAAGCGGCCAGATCGCCGATCTCTCGCGCGGCACCGCCGATCTCGCCCGCCAGGTCGCAGAGTTCGGACGCCGTCTTGCCGCGGCCGAGGGCAAGATTGTCTCGGCGAATTCCACCTCGCAGGATCGGATCCAGTCGGTGCTCGGCGAAATCAACGAGCTTGGCGGGCTGGTCAGGCAGCTCGCAACCTCGGTGGCCGCCCATGACGACATGCTGATCGCATTGCCGGCCGCGGCGCTCGCGGCAGAACCTGCGGCGGAACCCCGACCAGCCAATCCTGCGCCGGCAACGACCAACCCGGTGTCGGCCGTCGCTGCGCCTTCCGCTGTTCGGCCTGCTGCGGCGGCACCTCCAGCGCCGGCACACACCGATGCGCGCACGCTGGCAGCGATTGCGAACGCGATCGAGTCCAACAGCATCGATATCTTCCTCCAGCCGATCGTGACGCTGCCCCAGCGCAAGGTGCGTTACTACGAAGCGGTGACCCGGCTGCGCGATACCAGCGGCGAAATCCTGACCGCCGAAGACTTTATCCCCGCCGCCGAAGCCGCCGGTCTGATGGGACGCCTCGACAACATGGTGATGCTCCGCTGCGTGCAGGTGCTGCGCCGGCTGCAGGTGCGCAACAAGGACGTCGGTGTGTTCTGCAACGTCGCAGCGGCGACGCTCGGCAATCCCTCGGCATTCGCGCAGTACCTCGATTTTCTGGACGCCAATCGCGCGCTGGCGCCCTCGCTGGTGCTCGAATTCAAGCACAGCACGCTGCGCCGTCTCGGCACCACCGAAAGCGAGCACCTCGCGGCGCTGGCGCAGCGCGGCTACCGCTTCTCGATCGATCACGTGAAGGACCTGCGCATCGAGCCGCGCGAGCTGGCCGATCGCGGCGTCCGTTTCATCAAGGTGCCGGCCACGCTGCTGCTGGATCAGAAACAGACGTCGGCCACCGATATTCATCCAGCCGACATTTCCGATCTGCTCGGCCGCTTCGGCATCGACCTGATCGCAGAGCGCATCGAAGGCGAGCGGGCTGTGGTCGATCTGCTCGACTACGATGTCCGTTTCGGCCAGGGCTTCCTGTTCGCAGCACCCCGGCCGTTGCGCCCGGACGCGGCGGGTGATACGGCCGACCGAGCAAAGCCCGACGCCAACGGCGCGGCAAGGCCCGTACGGACCGATCCGCCCAAAGCTGAGGTGAACAAGGCTGATATTATCAGGGCTGACGCGATCAAGCCCGAGCCATCCCGCATCACCGGCAACGCCGCCCTGGCGCGACGCGCCGGCGGTCCACTCTGAAAGCATTCGACCGCAATGACGACCCTTCGTTACATCGACCGACTGCGCGACCTCGTGACTGGCCGCGACGTCGTGCTGAGCGACATCTGGGGCGTGGTCCACAACGGGCTCGAGTCTTTTCCCGATGCCTGCGCCGCGCTGAAAACATTTCGCACCCAGGGCGGCACCGTGATCCTGATCACCAACGCACCCCGCCCCGCGGACTCGGTGCAGCGGCAGTTGCGCAAGCTCGGCGTGCCGGACGACACCTACGATGCGATCGTCTCCTCCGGAGACCTGACGCGCAACTACGTTGCCGAGCATCCGTCTAAGGCGATCTACTGGCTCGGGCCGGAGCGCGACAACTCGATCCATCGCGGCCTCAATCCCGTATTCGCACCGCTCGAGCGCGCCGATTACATCATCTGCACCGGCCCGTTCGACGACGAGTCCGAGTCGGCTGAAGAATATCGCGATATGATGATGCAGGCCCGCGAGCGCAATCTCACGCTGATCTGCGCCAATCCCGACATCGTGGTCGAACGTGGGGACCGGCTGGTGTATTGCGCGGGCGCGATCGCCGAGCTGTATCGCGAACTCGGCGGCGACGTTATTTTTTACGGCAAGCCGCACCGGCCGATCTACGAGCGCGCCATGACGCTGGCGCAGGAGCGCCGCGGCAAGGCCACGCCGCTAAACCATGTGCTGGCGATCGGCGACTCCGTGCGCACCGACCTTGCGGGCGCGCACGCCTTCGGCCTCGACCTCTTGTTCCTGACGCGCGGTATCCATTCCGAGGAATTCGCAGGGATCGATCAGCTCGATCCGGCCTCGGTCAAGGAGCTGTTCGGTCACCCGCCGCTGGCGCTGATGCGCGAACTGAAGTGGTAGGCTGTCACGTTGCTCCCCCGCCCCGCTCTTGCGGGGAGCGGATCGTGAGGGCCCAGTAAGCTTTTGCCTTGAATCCTGAAAGAATGTCGCGCGCCGAACCAGCGCCCCTCACCCGCTCGCAAGATGCGAGCGACCTCTCCCCGCAAGCGGGGAGAGGTGAAGAAGACTACACCGGAACGGTGTCGGGGAATACGGTTTCGATCTTGGTCTTCAGCGTCGCCGCATTGAACGGCTTGACGATGTAGTTGTTCACGCCGGCCTTCTTGGCGGCGATGACGTTCTCGGTCTTGGATTCCGCCGTGATCATGATGAAGGGCGTCATGGCGAGATTGGGATCGGCGCGGACTTCCTTGAGCAGATCGTAGCCCGTCATCGGTTCCATGTTCCAGTCCGAGATCACGAGACCATATTTCTTGGTGCGCATTTTGTTCAGCGCCGCTGATCCGTCGCTGGCATCGTCGATATTCTCGAACCCAAGCTGCTTGAGCAGATTTCTGATGATGCGGATCATGGTGTTGTAGTCGTCCACCACGAGAACCGACATCGACAAATCAACAGCCATCTCAAGCTCCCCTGCACACATTCCATGCGTGCGAACAATATTGAATAGACTCGCCGGAACCAGCCGGGCGAACCGGCATCGCCGGTCTCACACCTCTCGAGGCTGCTTCATTACCTAGCAGCAGGCGTTAAACAGCCCGTTAACCCGCCAATTCGCCGAAAGGCGCAGACATGTCTGTGTCGAGATGATCGGGCATGCCGGCTGGCGGCTTGACTTCGATCCGGCCGCTGCGTCACGGTCTTGCCTACTGAAATTGCCGAATGAATCTCCGTCATGGCTACTGAATTCACTGTTATCCGCGACGCCACCCCTGCGGCTGCGATACCGAAAGGCTCGGTGGTGGCGATGGGAAATTTCGATGGCGTGCATCTCGGCCATCGCGCCGTGATCGCCGCTGCGCTCGAGATGTCGCACACGCACCGCCAGCCGGCATTCGCGGTGACGTTCGAGCCGCATCCGAGAAAATTCTTCAGCCCGAATACCCCGCAGTTCCGTCTCACCGATGAAACCAACAAGCTGCGGCTCCTGGCCGGAACCGGCCTTGCCGGCGCAGTGGTGATGACCTTCGACGCCGCGCGCGCCGGCACCACGGCGCAAGATTTCATTCATCATGATCTGATTGCGCGGCTTGGCGTCAGCGGCATCGCGGTCGGCTACGACTTCCACTTCGGCAAAGGGCGGGTCGGCTCGCCGAGTCTGCTCGTGAACGAAGCGCCGCGCCTCGGCATTGAAGTCGACGTCCAGCCGCATATCGATATCGACGAGCGCCCGGTGTCCTCCAGTGCGATCCGCATGGCGCTCGCGGAAGGCCAGATCGCGGACGCCACCGCCATGCTGGGCGGCCCGTGGTTCGTCAGCGGCGAGGTCATCCATGGCGAAAAACGCGGCCGCGGCCTCGGCTATCCCACCGCCAATATCCGCCTCGACAAGCATTGCGGGCTCAAGCACGGCATCTATGCCGTGCGCGCCGCACGCGGTGGAACCTTGATCGACGGCGTCGCCAGCTTTGGCCGCCGCCCGACCTTCGACAACGGCGCGCCGCTGCTGGAAGTGTTCCTGTTCGACTTCACGGGCGACCTCTATGGAACCACGCTCGATGTCGCCTTCATCGGTTTTATCCGCGACGAACTGAAATTCGACAGCATCGAGGCGCTGGTACGCCAGATGGACGACGACAGCGCCAAAGCCCGCGCGGCACTAGCCGCCGCGCCGGGAGCTTTTCCAAAACTCGGAGCGATCGGCTGACCAAAACCGAAAAGCAGAAGATGCTCGCCGGCGAACTCTATCGCCCCGGTGATCCGGAGATCCAGGCCGAGCAGCGCGCAAACAAGACGTGGCTCGCGCGTTACAACGCGGCGATGGCGCTGCCGGTCGCGGAGCGTCACGCATTGCTGTCCGAACATTTCGGACGCGTCGGCGTCGACGCGGTGATCCGTCCGCCGTTCTTCTGCGACTTCGGCTATAACATTTCTCTCGGCAACGGCGTGTTTCTCAATTTCAACTGCGTGATCCTCGACGTGGTGCGCGTCACCATCGGCGACCGCACCCAAATCGGTCCGGCTACGCAAATATACGCGGCCGACCATCCGCGGGACGCCAAGACCCGGCGCGACGGACTTGAGTTCGGCCGTCCGGTGACAATCGGCGCGGATGTCTGGATCGGCGGCGGCGCGCTTATCATGCCCGGCGTCACCATCGGCGACGGCGCGGTGATCGGGGCCGGCAGCGTGGTCACCCGGGATGTCGCAGCAGGTGCGACGGCGGCGGGAAATCCGGCGCGGGTTATTTCGAAGTTAATGTGACGAACGTCATCCTGAGGTGCTCGCCGCCTTCCGGCGAGCCTCGAAGGATGACCGTGGGTCGTGTCCGTCCTTCGAGACGCCGCTTCGCGGCTCCTCAGGATGACGCTGGTATGTGCGGCAGGCCTTTGCGATTCCGCGCCACCCTGCTATGGAAAGCCCATGTTTGCGCGGCGCACCATAATCGGCATTAGCAGCCCGGCTTCCGCCTGAGCTTCGAGCTCGGCGCAAGACCGGGATCGCTTCACTTTCCGCGCCCTTCAGCCGAACCAGAGCCATCATGTCCGAGAAATCCCAGAAGTCCGACGCCCAAAAGGCAACTGGACCCGACTATTCCAAGACCCTCTACCTGCCGCAGACGGAATTTCCGATGCGCGCCGAACTACCGCAGCGCGAGCCCGAGATTCTGGCGCGCTGGAATGACATCAATCTCTACGGCAAGCTTCGGCAAAGCGCGAACGGGCGGCCCAAATTCGTGCTGCACGATGGCCCGCCTTATGCCAACGGCAACATCCACATCGGCCACGCGCTCAACAAGATCCTGAAGGACGTGGTGACCAAGAGCCAGCAGATGCTCGGCTTCGATTCCAACTACGTGCCCGGCTGGGATTGTCACGGCCTGCCGATCGAGTGGAAGATCGAGGAAGAGAACTACCGCTCCAAGGGCAAGGCGAAGCCGGACTTCAAGGACTCCGCGGCGATGGTGGCGTTCCGCAGGGAGTGCCGCGCCTATGCCGAGAAGTGGCTCAACGTGCAGCGCGAGGAGTTCAAGCGCCTCGGCATCATTGGCGACTGGGATCACCCTTACGCCACCATGAGCTATCCGGCCGAGGCTGCGATCGCGCGCGAGCTGATGAAGTTCGCCGCCAACGGCACGCTGTATCGCGGCTCCAAGCCCGTGATGTGGAGCGTGGTCGAGAAGACCGCGCTGGCGGAAGCCGAGGTCGAATACGAGGACTACCAGTCCGACACGGTGTGGGTGAAGTTTCCGGTCACGTCGCCCGCGCACGGCGCGCTTGCCAACGCCTGCGTTGTCATCTGGACCACGACTCCGTGGACGATGCCGGGCAACCGCGCCATCAGCTTCTCCAGCAAGATCGCCTACGGTCTGTACAAAGTCACCGACGCGCCCGCCGACAACTGGGCCAAGACCGGTGATATGCTGATCCTCGCGAACAAGCTCGCCGCGGACGTCTTGAAGCAGGCCCGCGTTGTGGCTTACGAGAAGGTGCGCGACATTCCCGCCGACACCATGGACGCGATCGAATGCGCGCATCCACTGAAAGGTCTTGCCGGAGGCTACGAGTTCACCGTGCCGCTGATTGAAAGCGATCACGTCACCGACGACACCGGCACCGGCTTCGTCCACACCGCGCCCGGCCACGGCCGCGAGGACTTCGACGCATGGGTCGCCCATGCGCGTGACCTCGAAGCGCGCGGGATCAACCCGGCGATCCCCTACACCGTCGACGAGAACGGCGCGCTGACCGCGCAGGCGCCGGGCTTTACGGGCAAGCGCGTCATCGACGACAAGGGCAACAGGGGCGACGCCAACGAAGCCGTTATCAAGGCGCTGGCCGAGCGCGGCATGCTGCTGGCGCGTGGACGGCTCAAGCATCAGTATCCGCATTCGTGGCGCTCGAAGAAGCCGGTGATCTATCGCAACACGCCGCAGTGGTTCATCGCGATGGATAAGGACATCCTCTCCCCTCCCCCCGCTCGCGGCGGGGAGGGGTCGGGGGTGGGGAGCCAATCGACGATAGCATCCGCAGTTTACCCCCCTCCCCAACCCTCCCCCACAAGGGGGGAGGGAGTCCACCTGCATGCGAAACCCGGCGACACCCTGCGTGCCCGCGCCCTGCAGGCGATCAGCGTCACCCGATGGGTGCCGCCGGCCGGTCAGAACCGCATCACCGGCATGATCGCCGGGCGGCCCGACTGGGTGATCTCGCGCCAGCGTGCGTGGGGCGTGCCGATCGCCGTGTTCGTGCGCGAAAAGGGCGACGGCTCCGCCGACATCCTGCAGGACGAGATCGTCAATCAGCGCATCGTCGAAGCCTTCATGCAGGAAGGCGCCGACGCCTGGTATCTCGAGGGCGCGCGCGAGCGCTTCCTCGGGCCCGAGCTCGCGGCGCAGGACTGGCGCAAGGTCGACGATATTCTGGATGTCTGGTTCGATTCCGGCTCGACCCATGCGTTCGTGCTGGAGGACCGCCAGAATTTTCCGGGCCTCGGCCACATCGTCCGCAAGATCGATGGCGGCGAGGATACCGTGATGTATCTGGAAGGAAGCGACCAGCATCGCGGCTGGTTCCATTCGTCGCTGCTGGAAAGCTCCGGCACGCGCGGCCGCGCGCCGTATGACGTGGTGCTGACGCACGGCTTCACGCTCGACGAGAACGGCCGCAAGATGTCCAAGTCGTTGGGCAACACGGTCGAACCGCAGAAAGTCATCAAGGACTCCGGCGCCGACATCCTGCGTCTGTGGGTCTGCGCGACCGACTATGCCGATGACCAGCGCGTCGGCCCCGAAATCCTCAAGAACACCGTCGAGACCTACCGCAAGCTGCGCAACACCATCCGCTGGATGCTCGGCACGTTGCATCATTTTCGCGACGAAGATCGCGTTCAGGCCGGCGACATGCCGGAACTCGAGCGTCTCGTGCTGCACCGGCTGTCGGAGATCGACGAGATCGTGCGCGGCGCCTATGCCGACTTCGATTACAAGACCGTGGTTGCAACACTGGCGGCCTTCATGAACACCGAACTCTCGGCGTTCTACTTCGACGTCCGCAAGGACACGCTGTACTGCGATCCGCCATCGTCGGTGGCCCGCAAGGCCTCGTTGACCGTGATCGATTATCTGTTCCGCTCGATCGTGACATGGCTCGCGCCGGTTCTGAGTTTTACCGCGGAAGAAGCCTGGACATCCCGCTACGGCGACAAGGATGGGTCGGTGCATCTCGAACTGTTCCAGAAGCTGTTGCCGGCATGGCGTGACGATACCCTGGCCGCGAAATGGGAGACCATCCGCGCGGTGCGAAGCGTCGTCACCGGCGCGCTCGAGGTCGAACGCGCCGCCAAACGGATCGGCTCATCGCTCGAAGCGTCGCCGATCATCTATGTCGCCGATCGCGCGACGCTCGGCACGTTGTTCGATGTCGATCTCGCAGAGGTCTGCATCACGTCGAGCTTCGAAGTGCGCGAAGGCGATGCGCCGTCCGACGCATTTCACTTGCCGAATGTTCCCGGCGTGGCCGTGGTCGTCGAAAAGGCCGTGGGCACCAAATGCGCCCGTTCGTGGAAAATCCTCCCCACTGTTGGCGACGACAAGGAATATCCCGACGTGTCGCCGCGCGACGCACAGGCGTTGCGCGAATGGAAGACGCTCGGAGTGACCGTGTGACTGAATGTCGTCGTCCCCGCGAACGCGGGGACCCATAACCTCCGGCGCCCAAGATTCGAAACCTGACGCGATGTCCGACTCTTTGCCTGACCAGAGACACCACGGCGTATG